>JALHSY010000199.1 GCA_022865455.1 Candidatus Bathyarchaeota archaeon | reverse complement strand
TTCTTTATCCTGTCAGTGAACATGCTGAACAATTCCGCAGCCTTCTTGTAAACCGGCAGAGGCACATAGCTGTATCTCACGCGCATGTTCTCAACACCGTACTTCGCCAGCTCACGACCCAAATCAATCATCCGCTTCTTCGTAAACCGCTCATCAATCTCCTGACTGCCCTCAATCACCAAAACACCATCAGCACCAAAAGCAAAAGCATAAAGCAAATGCTTCAAACCCAAAATAGCCGTCGTCGGAACAGGCACAATCCGAATGTTCTCAGGATAATTCGTCCTGTCCAAACCCAGAAAATCCATGCCCGTGTAACCAACATTCTTATCCACAAAAGCCACCACACGAACCTCACCAGCCTGCTTCTCAGCCAAAACACCACGCAAACTGGCAATAATCTGCTTCGTCGTTGAGTTCCTCAAATCAATAGCCTCCTGCGGACAAACAGGAATACACGCGCCGCAACCGTTGCACTGGAAAGGATCAATCTTTGCCTTACCCTCAACCATACTAATCGCTTTCGTCGGACAAACCGGCACACACGCCTGACAACCATTACACAAATCCGCAATCACAAAAGCCTTCTCAGGACTCGTAGTAACATAATCACCCTTCAAGAACAAAGCCGCCTTCGCAGAAGCACCCAACCCATCAGAAACCGTGTCCCGCACATCCTTCGGACTCAACGCACACCCACACGCAAAAATACCCGCAACCAAAGAATCCACCGGATCCAACTTCGGATGCTTCTCAGTAACAAAACCATCCTCACCAGTCGAAACTCTCATCTTATCCGCAAGCTCCTTCAAACCAGCCGGCGGAACCATCGGCGTCGCCAAAGCAACCATATCAAACTCCTGCTCAGTCAACTCGCTGGAAATCGTGTCCTCAGCAACAGCCACAAGCTTACCAGTCTTACCGTTTCTGTAAACCTCAGCCACCTTGCCACGGATAAAAGCAACACCCACCTCCTCATCACGCCAATACAAATCCTCGTAACCCTTACCTGTAGCACGAATATCCGTATAGTAGATAGTAACATCGATCCCCAACATCTTCTTCAACACAAAAGCCTGCTTCAACGCGTACATACAGCAAATCCTGCTACAATAAGGGACGTAATTCTTATCCCTAGAACCTGCGCAAAGCACAATTGCCATCCGCTTAACATCACTGCCATCAGCACGCTTAACATAACCGCCCGTAGGCCCAGTTGCAGAAACAAGCCGCTCCAGCTCCATCATAGTGATAACATCCTTGTACGTGCCATACCCATAAGTCTCAAGCTTCCTCGGATCATAAAGCTCGTAACCTGTGGCCACAACAATCCCGCCAACATGCAAATCAACCACAGAACCTTGATCCGCCAGACTAATCGCCTTAGCAGGACAAAGCTGCTCACACTTCCCACACTTCGTACATGCCTTAAAATCAATAGTATAGCTCGAAGGCACAGCTTGTGGAAACTCGATGTAAGCCGCCTTCCTCTGCGACAAACCCTCATTAAACTCGTCTGGCACGCTTACCGGACAAACCTTCGCACAAACCCCGCAGCTCCTGCATTTCTGAACGTCAACGCCTCGAGGCTTCATGAACACCTTCACATCATAGTTGCCCGGCCGACCACCAACCTCCTGCACCTCAGCATAAGTGTACAAGCTGACATTCGGGTTCCGCCCCACCTCCGCCATCCTCGGAGTGAGAATGCACTGAGCACAATCCAAAGTTGGAAAAACCTTCGTCAACTTCGCCATGTTGCCGCCAATGCTCGGCTTACGCTCAACAAGATGAACCTTATAACCCAAATACCCCAGCTCAAGCGCCGCCGTAATCCCAGCAATCCCACCGCCTGTGATCAGAATCTCCCTAGAACCCTTCTCGCTGATGGTCTGCAGAGGCTCAAGCTCCTTAGCCCGCTCATAACCACCTTTAATCAGGCTTACAGCCTTCCTAGTTGCTTCAGGCGACGCATGAGGACCATGAACCCACGAATCCTCTTCCCTGATGTTCACAAACTCAAGCATGAACGGGTTCAAACCCGCTCTTTCCAAAACGCTTTGAAAAGTTGCAAGATGCATCCTCGGCGTGCAACTCGCCACCACCACGCGGTCCAAACCTTCCTTCTTAACAGCGTCCAGAATCATCTCCTGAGCCGGCTTAGAACACAAATACTCATGATACTTGGCAACAGCAACCCCTTCCCAGCTCTTAACAGCGTCAACAACAGACTTCACATCCACAACGTCGCCTATGTTGCCGCCGCATTCACAAACGAAAATGCCAATTTTACGCGGTTTCTTCTCCATGCACGGCAATCTCCGTCTTCATGATTCGTTTTAATTGATTCACGGGAAAACGCTTTAATAACCTTACGCTCCCAACTCACTAAAAAGCGATGGGCAACATGAACGCTCAGGAACTCACCCAGAAACACAAACTTCTCGAATGCATCCAGTGTGGAACATGCACAGGAAGCTGCCCGGTCGCAAAAAAGGCCAACCTGAATGTCAGAAAATACATGCGCGAAGTCGCCACACTAGGCAAACTCGCCCCGCACTCACAGAACGAGCTATGGAGCTGCACAACATGCAGCGCCTGCGGAGTCCGCTGCCCAAAAGACCTGAACCCCTACGAATTCCTGATAGACATCCGCAGCATGGCAGTCGAAGAAGGACAAGTTCCAACCACCATCCGAGACGCGCTGGAAAGCATATTCAAAAACGGCAACCCATGGGCAAGAATCCGCAACAAACGCTCTGAGTGGACACAAGACTTAAACATCAAACACATCTCCCAAGGCGCAGACATCCTCTTCTTCGTCGGCTGCACGTCAGCCTACGATCCGAGAGTGCAAAACGTGCCCAAAAGCCTCGTAAAATGCTTTGAAAAAGCCGGACTAAGCTTCGGAATCCTAGGCGACGAAGAAAACTGTTGCGGAAGCGAAGTCTACGGCATGGGTGAAAAGGGTCTGTTCGAGTTTCTGGTTGAAGAAAACATGAAAGCCTTCAACAAGTACAACGTGAAACAGACTGTCACGAGCTGTCCGCATGGCTATCATGCTTTCAAGAACCGATACAACCAGTCGAGCTTCGAAATCCAGCACCACACCCAGCTGCTTGCGAAGTTGATCGACGAGAAAAGGCTCACCTTCGGAAAGGAAGTGAACAAAAAAGTGGTCTATCACGACCCATGCTTCCTTGGCAAACAGAACGGCATCTACAACGAGCCCAGAAAGGCCATTGAAAGCGTACCAGGCGTAAAACTGCTGGAGTTTGATCGTTCAAGAGCTCGAAGCGTCTGCTGCGAAGGTGGCGGTGGCAGAATGTGGGTCGACATTCCGGGAGAGCGTCTCGCTGAGACTCGAGTCAAAGACGCCGTGGAATTGGGCGCGGAAATTCTCGCCGTGGCCTGTCCCTATTGTTTGCTGACATTCGAAGACGCTGTGAAGACTACTGGAAACGAGGGCAAAATCCAGATAATGGATGTAGCTGAGCTGCTTTCAACTGCGCTGTAAGCTTTTCTTCATGCCATCAGGTTTTCTCTTGGCAAATTCTGCAGCCACGGCAGACTTGTCATTTTAGTATAAGCACGTATTCCGTCGTATAATATTCGGGGATTTGCATGAAGTTTATATCGTGGGACATATCAACTATTGTTATTGGGGTCAAACCCTTCGTTCAATCAAGGTGCAAATGAAATGGTTAATGAAGGAAGAGGACGACTGTTCAGAAGAAAGGACGGCAAATTCCTGATCTACCTGCCCAAGGACTTAGCTGAAGACAGAATGTTCCCCTTCAAAGGCTCTGAATCTATCTATGTTAAGGTAAGCTTCAGACTTGGCGACAACAAAGTACTCATTGAAGAGTGGAAAGAACCGAAGCCAGCGTAGGAGCTGTCTGATTTTGCACTTGGAGAAAACGTGATCTTCACCGTAAATCCGCTAAGCTACTGCTCTAGAGCCTTGCATGTCATCGTGGTACAGAGGCAGGAGAACATCTGGCCAATCCAGATGATGGTAAATACTAGCAGGCCAGTTCGTCCAGTTTCCTGCCCTGATACCTTTCCGTCGTTGGGTTTTTTCGTCTCTCGTCTTCTCCTGCGGCGTGTCTAGTGTGAATCTATGCAACAAGTATGTCCTATTTGATTTTTAGGCAGATACGAGCGCAACATTTTCTTGGCGCTGAGCTGCGAATTTGGAATGTTGCGAATGCTTCATAAACCTCAGGAATAGAACTAGCTCTTCAAGAGGTTGTTTGAAAATGGAAAGCTGGGAATTGGTCATTATCGGGGCGGGTCCCGCTGGTTTGGCTGCGGGGATCTATGCTGTGCGAAGCGGGCTAAAGACTGTAGTCTTGGAGGAGAAGGTGGCTGGCGGCACGGTCGTAGATGCTCCGTTAATTGAGAATTATCCAGGCTTGAATAGGACAAGTGGAGTGGACTTGGCTCAGAGGATGGCGGCTCATTGCAGAGATGTTGGTGTGGTGATCCATGAATTCGAAAGTGTCGCCAATTTAGACCTCAAGGGCGAGAAGAAAATCGTGAAAACCAGCAAAACAGATCATGAGTCCAAGGCCGTGATTATAGCTTCAGGGTCTCATTACCGCGCTTTGAATGTGCCAGGCGAAAAAGAGTTTCGGGGCAGGGGCGTGAGTTACTGTGGGATTTGCGACGGTCCGTTGTTCAGAAGCAAACGCGTGCTTGTCGTGGGCGGAGGAAACTCGGCTGTGATAACTGCCCTTTACCTTGGTGATCTTGCTTCAGAAGTGAAAGTTGCTCATCGCCGAGATGTTTTTCGGGCCGAAGAGGCTCTTGTGAAGGGATTGCTGGAGAAGAAAAACGTTCAGGTCTTGTGGAATTCAGAAGTCAAAGAGATCAGGGGTGAAAGACTCGTCAATAAGGTCATATTGCTCGATAACAGGACTAAGCAAATACAGGAACTGCTTGTTGACGGTGTTTTTGTTCAGGTAGGCGAAGATCCAAACAGCCAGTTGGCAAAGGAGGCGGGGGTGGCGGTTGATGAAGATGGTTACATCATAGTTGACTTGTTGCAGAGAACAAACGTCGCTGGGGTTTTCGCTGCAGGCGACGTTACGAATCATTCCGTCAAACAGGTAGGAGCGGCTGTTGGGCAAGGCATAACAGCGGCTGTGGAAGCTTACGGTTTCGTTCGAAGACCATATTACAAACGGTAGAAAACGTTCCAAAAATGATATATCGTTCGGAATTCATTCTCAAAAACTCGTCCGTAGTAATAGATCATAACCGCATCGTGGGAAGTTTACCGAGCAGACGTTGGAGAAATGCCGAAATGAGCGAAACGTGTGCCGCTGCAATAAACATCAACCAAGACTTCTGCAGTAAGTGTTCTATTTGTCACTCGATCTGTCCTTATGAGGCCATCAAACGAGATCCTGAAACGGGCAAGGTTGAGATTGACATACAGAAGTGTCAAGTCTGTGGAATATGTTACAGTGCCTGCCCTGTGATGGCGATAGAAATAGTGTATTATGATTATGACAGCTTGTTGAATTATGTCAAAGTCATGCAGGAAAAATGTAAGAGCGATACGCTTGTTTTGATGTGCAGGGGAAACTCGCCTTCGACATGTGAGGTTGAAGAAATCCTTAAAGAGCAAGGATTAAGCGTGAAGAATTTCATTCCTCTGCGTCTTCCGTGTTCCGGACGCATGCCAACGGAGTTCGTATTTCGGGTTTTGAAGTGTGGGATTAAGAACGTTGTGTCTATTCAGTGTGAGGATGAGTTCTGCAGGTTTAAAGAGGGCACTAGGATAAGCACTAGGCGGATGTTGCTGGGGAGAGCAGTTCTTGAGCAGTTTGGGCTGAGCAAGGATGCTTTGAGGGTTGTGAAATATTCTCGGAAGGTGGTTTATGACGCTGAAAAGTGCGTGGGCTGCGACAAGTGTGTGTTTATTTGTCCCTACAAGGCGATAGAGGCGGAGCCGTTTGCAACTCCGAAGATACTGTATGAAGATTGTATGGGCTGTGGAGCATGTGCTCTGGTCTGTCCGCATTCGGCGATTCAGGTTAAGGGTTTCGAGTTTGAAGATGTCATGAGACGCTACGCAGACGCTGCTAAGAGACTGAAAGAAGAAGGAAAATTCCCGGTGATTTTGGTCTTTGTTTGTCAGTGGTCTGAGTTTCAAGCGTTGGATAATCCTGAAAACCTGCTGAAGAAGGCGGTGGTGATGGAGATTCCGTGTTTCAAGGCGCTTGACCCAGTGCATATAGTCAACGCTTTGCGCGGCGGTTTTGACGGTGTCATGGCCGTCGTGTGTCCGACTGAGGACTGCAAGCTTGAGGAAGGAAAGGAAACTGCTGAACGGAACGTGGCCGTGCTGAGAGATGCTTTAAAGAAGATTGGTGTGCTTGAACGTTTTGAGCTTTTCACAGCTTCACCGCGGTGTGTTGGCGACTTCGGCAAGAAACTGGACGAGTTTGTCAAGAAGATGGCTTCCTTGCCTCGTTTGGAACAGAAAATGGCGGAGGCTAAGGCGAATGTATGAGATTGTGGGCAAGAGGGAGCTGGCTCCGAAGATCAAGTTGTTTGAGGTTAATGCGCCGGAGATGGCGGAGAAGGCTCGGCCTGGCCAATTCCTGATAATTATCATCGATGAGAAGGGCGAGCGGATACCGCTTACTGTGGCTGGTTACGACGCTGAGAAGGGCACGATATCTTTTGCTTTCAACGAGGTTGGCAAGACGACGAAACAGCTGGGCTGTCTGAAAGTTGGCGACAGCGTGCAGAGCATCACAGGACCACTTGGGAACCCTTCGGACATCAGAAACTTCGGCAGAGCCTTGTGCATGGCTGGCGGAGTGATGATTGCACCTATGCTTCTGCAGGTTCGCGCTCTGCGGGAAGCTGGCAACAAGATAACGGTCGTTGTTGGGGCAAGGATTAAAGAGCTGCTGTTTTATGAGAAGGAAATGAAAGACTTGAGCGACGAGTTCTACGTGGCAACGGATGATGGTTCCAAGGGCTACAAGGGTTTGGACTTTCTCAAGGAGATTTTGAGCAAACAGAAGTTTGACCGCTGCGTGGCATGGGGACCTGTGGTTATGATGAAAAATGTTTGTGAGATCACGAAGCCCTTCGGCGTTCCCACTGTTGTGACCTTGACACCCATCATGATCGACGGGATGGGCATGTGCGGAGTGTGCCGCGTAACAGTGGGCGGCAAGATGAAGTTCGGGTGTGTTGACGGCCCGGAGTTTGATGGTCACCTTGTTGATTTCGACGGTTTGATTAACAGGCAAAGAATGTTTTTGCCAGAGGAGAGGTTGAGTTCGCTTTTGTGGGAGCTGCAGGGAGGTTGCTCTTGTGGCGGAAAGTAAGCCTAAGCCGAAGATCAAGAAAGAAGCAGAGCCGATGCCCAAGCAGAAACCTGAAGTTCGGAGAAAGAACTTCAACGAGGTGGCTTTGGGCTATTCTGAGGAGCAGGCTAAGACAGAAGCGAACCGTTGTCTGCAGTGCCCGAAGCCGCAGTGCGTGACGGGTTGCCCAGTGGAGATTTCTATTCCTGAATTCATCAAATTGCTCAGAGAAGGGAAGTACGAGGAGGCTGCGAAGAAGATCAAGGAGAAGAACAGTCTCCCCGCGGTTTGCGGTCGAGTGTGCCCGCAGGAGGAGCAGTGCCAGAAATTCTGCATTCTGGGCAAGGTTGGCGAGCCGGTGAGCATTGGCAGGTTGGAGCGGTGGCTGGCTGATTGGGAGAGAAAAAGAGGAAACGTCAAGAAGCCAGATGACCCGCCGCCGACGGGTAAGAAGGTTGCGGTGATTGGTGCGGGTCCGGCTGGGCTTACGGCGGCGGCTGATTTGGCGAAGCTTGGGCATAAAGCGGTGATTTTTGAGGCTTTGCATTTGCCGGGCGGAGTGTTGGTTTATGGGATTCCTGAGTTTCGTTTGCCTAAGAGCATTGTTCGTGCTGAAGCTGACTACGTTCAGAGTTTGGGCGCTGATTTGAAGCTCGGCTATCTTATCGGCAGGATTCACACCATTCCGGAGTTGCTTAAGACAGGGTTTGACGCGGTTTTCATCGGCACAGGTGCAGGTCTGCCAGCTTTCTTAGGTGTTCTTGGTGAGCATCTCGGCGGGATTTACAGTGCGAACGAGTTTTTGATTCGGGTTAATTTGATGAAGGCTTATGCTTTTCCGTTTTATGACACGCCGATTAGGATAGGGAAGCATGTGGTGGTTATCGGCGGCGGCAACGTTGCTACGGACAGTGCAAGATCGGCTTTGCGTTTGGGCGCTGAGGAGGTCTGTATCGTTTATCGTCGTTCGCGAGAGGAGATGCCTGCGCGGAAGGAGGAGATTGAGAACGCTGAGGAGGAGGGGATTCTGTGCAAGTTCTTGGCTAATCCAACACGGTTTATCGGCGACGAGAAAGGTTGGGTGAAGCAGATGGAGTGCATCTGCATGGAGCTTGGTCCGCCTGACGAGAGTGGCAGGCGTAGGCCTGTTCCTGTTAAGGGTTCAGAGTTCACTATGGATGTGGATACGGTTGTAGTGGCGGTTGGCAGGACGCCTAACCCGATTATTCAGAGCACTACTGAGGGTTTGGCAGTCACGAAATGGGGAACGATTGTGGCGGACGAGAATGGAAAGACGAGCATTGAAGGTGTCTATGCGGGTGGGGATATCGTGACTGGTGAGGCCACGGTTATCAGCGCCATGGGTGCAGGAAAGAAGGCAGCGAGAGCCATACACGAGTATCTGATGCAGGAGAAGTAGTGTTTTCGGGCCTCTTGCAGTTTTGTCGTTGGTGTGTAATCTGTCTGTCCGACAAACAGTGCTTGCCGCGTGATGCATGTTCTCGAATGAGTGAGCGTAGGTTGATTGTGATGTTGCGCGCGCAAAATTGACTACGACCGAGAAATAGCCATAGTACCCGAACTGACAGAAGACGGTAAAAGAAAAATTCTGGGAGTAGTCAGAGTAGGCATCGAACCAGATGGAAAAGCAGGCGAAATCGCTTTCATCGTCGCCGACCCATGGCAAGGCCTCGGCCTAGGCACAAAGCTAGTGGACTACGCAATCAAGATAGCCAAAGACATGAAAATCGAAACGCTATATGCGATAATGCTGGTCGACAACTACCGAGCCATCAGCCTCATGAAGAAAATGGGCTTCACAATCACCTACATGGAAGACGGACCAGTCAGAGGAACACTCAACCTAAAGGAAGAAGAACTGAGAGTTCCATGCATAGAGCCGAAACCAGCTGAACAGCCACAGGCTCAATCACAACCAGCACAGACGGAACAAAAAGAATCGAAAGAGGCAGAAGCCTTGCAGGGGTAGCCTGTAAACTCACTCGTCGGGGTCGAACCGCCTATTTTTTCTGGGCAACTTTCAATCTTAAACCCTGAAACATATCCAGTCTTGGCGTCAATTCTAAATGTTAACTTCTCAAAATAGCTTGCCTCTACCTTCCAAGACTTATCATTCTCGTCATATTGAACCTCTTAGAAGGAGCTGGGTATTGTGTATCGCCACACGACTTCGCAGCTTCCATGGCAATCTCTGCCACTTGCGCGTCACTGACGCGTAACGTGTCGCCCATCCATGTTCCCCTTCGCAATCTCTTTTGCCTAGTCTACAAGGATTTTGATGTTCAGGCGCAACATGAGTATGGCTAAAGGTTAAGCCGATTATCCTAGGCTATGACTTGTTCTCTTTCTGAAACCCATACGTAAACTGGTTATCCCGCTCGCCGACAATCTGCACTTTTCCAAACTGTATCATCGCGATCAGATGCTTCAAAAGCTTCGACTTTTCCATCCCTGTGGCCTTCGCCAGTTCGTCTACGGTCAATGAACCTCGATTTTTCATCTCCCCGATGATGAGATTTCTCTCCCTTGTGCGTTCCTGCATCTCCTTCGCCTTTTCTGGAACCACCTTGGGTTTTTCTGTCACGATTTTCACGTCCTCCGGAAAACTAACTCCAGATCGAAGCCGTATATAAAAACAGTTGCCATAAGACTTACATATTCGGCGTTAGAATGAGCTCTTTGAACTACATGTGAACATATCTTGGTTTGCAGATAGTAAGGATGGAGGACTTCTTGAAAAAGGGCCTAACAGAAGTCAAATTCGAGGAGCTAGGCGGAAAAAGCTTCGAATTGATTCGTGTAGTTGAGATGTTGTGCGAGGTCTGTGGGAAACCTTTACACACAAAGGAGAAGTCTCTTAGGAAAATTCAATACTTGAGCAAAGAAGACTTTCAGAGCATTCTAAACAGAACGTCAGCTCACGACCGGGTTGAAGTTGACGTTGAAAACGGCAGAATCTACTTTTGCGATCATGACTTTCCGGGCGACGTTCATCCAGAATGCATAGAGAAGCTGTAGGTTTCATGAGCGCTCAAACGAGCTGGTAGAGGTACTGGTTGTTCTTCTCTCCAGCTTCAATCACTATGCCGTCTCTTCTGAGAGCTATTAGGTGCTGCATTGTCTTGTTGGGTTGAAGGCCTGTAATCTGCGAAAGTTCCTCAGCTGTAAGCGGGCCCTTCTCCTTCAGAGCAAGCGTTATCATGTGTCTTTCAATCTCAACCTGCATAATCAAATCCACAGTCTGGCGATACTTCTGCTCCTCAATCTCCACCTTAATCTGTGACCTTCCCACAACCCACCGAAGCCTCTGAGACTTGAAAGCATCTATAGCTGCATCTGTCTTCTTCGGGATACTCCTAAGTCTGAAGGGGCTTGGGCCTAACTGTTTTATTTCCTCAGCCATCTCTCTTACCAAGGCGGCCCATTTTCCTCCCTCGCTAGCCGAAACCCATTCAAGTCTAACACGTTCTGGCTCGATTCCGATATTCTTCACAGCCTTCTTCAGGTAGTCAAACCTCTTCTCCATCATAAAATTTCCTTTCTGATAGTGGCAGTCTCCCGGGTGGCAACCAGCTATCAGGACGCCGTCAGCTCCCATTCTCAAGGCTTCCAGCACCAGTGTTGAATCCATTCTTCCCGTGCACATTATTCGAATTATCCTTATGTTCGTAGGATACTCAAAACGGCTTGTCCCAGCCAAATCTGCGCCTGCATAGGAGCACCAGTTGCAGCAGTATGCTATAATCAATGGTTCGAATTCCCCTTCTGCCACTTTTCCCAAGTTTTCTTTCACCATTTAAGTCAGGCCTCCTTCATGGCTTTGAGGAACCAGAAGTGCTTTCACCTGTGCCAGAAGCTGGTTGTCTCCATAATGTCGCATTGTTATTGCGCGTTTTGGACATTCAGCGGCGCATGAACCGCAACCTCTGCACAGTATTTCTCGGATTTTTGACTTTCCATCTTCGATCCTTGGCGCTCCATATGGACATATTTCCTCGCACAACCCACATCCAATGCACAGATCTTCATCTACAACGGCTGTTATGGCATCTGTTCTGACTTTTCCGTTACCCATCAGTATAGAAGCTCTCGCAGCCGCCGCCTCGCCTGAAACTATGCTTTCGGAAACATCTTTTGGCCCCGAGACCGTGCCAGCGATGAAGACCCCATCCACGTTTGTGTCTACCGGCCTAAGTTTTAGATGAGCCTCCATCAAGAACCCATCAGTTGCAATGGGGATTTTCAACATTCTGCCAAGCATTATTTCGTCCTTGCTCGGAATCAGCGGAGTTGAAAGCACAACCCAATCTGCTGGAAACTTGACCTCAAGTCCAGCTAGGGCATCGTAGGCCATTACTTGGAGTTTGCCATCTGGTGTCCGGGTTATTTCGGGACGAACCTCTTCTATATGCCTTATGAACCTCACTTCCAAGTCTCTGGCTTTCCTGTAGAAATCTTCGTATTCCTTGTAAACGCGGAGGTCTCCGAAAAGCACCACAACATCCGTCTTTGGAGACTTCTCCTTTATCAGAATAGCATTCTTGATTGCATTCATGCAGCATATCCTTGAACAGTATGGCCATCCTTCCTCCTTTCGGGCTTTTAGGATTTTTCTCAGAAGTTCTGCTGTGTCCGATTTCGGGAAGGCCTCAAGCGCAGAGGGTCGGATTTCTCCTTTTCTTGCGCCGACGCATTGTATCATTACAATTCTTTCAGGTTCTCCGATTTCTCCTTTCTTCAACTTTTCATCCAGTTCTCCTTGAGTAATAACGTGGTCATGCACGCCATACTCGTAGAGTCCTTTTGGCGGCGTATAGTTCGACGAGCCGGCCGCGACGATTACCGTGCCTACGTCTACCTCCTTGTCACCCTCTGGGCCCGTTAAGACAGCGTTAAAGTTTCCAACGTACCCTGAAATGTCTTTCAGACTTGCTGAAGTCATAACCTCGATGTTTTCATGAGATTCAACATCCTTTGTCAGCGGCCCTACAACCTCTGAAGAATCCGCCAACGTTGGGTACAGCTTGTATAATCTACGAGCTATGCCGCCTAGCTCTTTCTCCTTTTCAATCAAGTACACCTTGAAGCCTTGACTTGCCATCGAGAGCGCAGCGGTCAATCCAGCTACGCCGGCTCCTATGACAAGCGAAGAGCCTTTTACTTCGACTTCGGGCTCGGTTTGAGGTTCGAGCAAGGCGGCTTTCGCCACAGCCATCCTGACGATGTCTTTGGCTTTTCGTGTGGCTTTTTCCGGGTCGTGTGGGTGTACCCAGCTTACGTGTTCGCGTATGTTTGCCATCTCGAACAAGTAGGGGTTTAGACTTGCTTCCCTGCATGCTGCTCTGAACAAGGGTTCGTGGGTTCGTGGCGTACATGAAGCAACGACAACTCGGTTCAGGTTGTGTTCTTTTATTGATTCCTTTATTGCCGTTAATCCTGCTTCTGAACACGTGTACAGGTTATGGTCGGCATGGATAACGTGAGGAATTGTTTTTGCATATTCCGTTACCTCGGGAACGTTCACTACTCCGCCAATGTTGGTTCCACAACTACAGATGAAAACGCCTATGCGTGGTTCCTGTTCCATCTATGATGCTCCCTCCTCCGCTAAGACTTCAGACACTCGCGCAGCCGTAGCACTCCCCTGAGTTATAGAATCTGGAATGTCTCCAGTTTTGGGACCCAAGCAGTAACCGCAACAGAAGATTCCTGGAACAGTTGTGTCAAGGGGTTTTCTCACAGAATCCTGCGATTTCACAAATCCATAATTGTCCAGCTCCATGCCCAAGGTCTTTGCCAGTTCTGGCATTCCTTTGCTTGGCACTAGGGCTGGGCATAAGACAACCAGGTCAAAGGAGATGTTTTGGACTGTTCTAGTTATGGGGTCTTCAAACGAGATTGCCAAATTGTTTGTTTTGGGGTCTTCTGAAATCTCTCCAGGGTTGCTTCGAATGAACTCTATACCAAACTCAGATTTTGCCCTGTTTACGAATTCTTGGAACCCTCGGCCGAAGGCCCGCATGTCTATGTAGAAGATCGTTACACGCGAGTCCGTCTTATGCTCTTTTATCAGAACTGCGTCTTTGACTGCATACTTGCAGCAAATGCTGGAACAGTAGGGATGGTTGATCCAGTCTCTTCTATCGCGGGAGCCTACGCACTGTATGAAGGCCAAGTGTCTGGGGATTTTTCCCTCTGATGGCCTTATCAAGTGTCCCCCGGTCGGACCTGAGGCGCATAGTAGGCGTTCGAGCTCCATTGCCGTTATGACGTTTTTGAAACGTCCGTATCCATATTGTGGGATGCCTGAAGGGTCAAACATGTCAAAGCCCGTAGCTACAACTATGGCTCCTACGTCAAGCTCGACCTCTTCTGGTTGTTGTCCTCTGTTAACGGCTCCGGCTGGACAGACCTTGTCGCAAAGACCACACTCAACGCAGCTTTCTTTGTCTATTACCGCCACCCTAGGGACGGCCTGAGGAAAGAGCATGTAAATTGCCTTTCTCACTCCGATGCTCTCATCAAATTCGTTTGGTGCCTCGGTTGGGCAATTTTCTGAACAGATTCCGCATCCTGTGCATTTCTTTTCGTCAACGTACCTTGGCTTCTTGAGAACCTTGACCTTAAAGTTGCCGACTGACCCCTTCACCTCTTTTATTTCCGAGTATGTCAATAATTGGACGTTTGGATGATGCGAACATTCTATCATCTTCGGTGCCAGAATGCACATGGAGCAGTCCATTGTTGGGAAGGTCTTGTCTAGTTGTGCCATTCTTCCGCCTATGCTCGGATTCCTCTCTACGAGATAAACTTTGAAGCCTCTGTTCGCCAAGTCCAAGGATGCTTGCATCCCAGCTACTCCTCCGCCGATAACCATAACTGCCTTTTCCATTTCATTTTGCCCCCGCCATGTTCAGAATCTTTGTTATCGGAATTCGATGGGCTTTTATTTCCCAATTTTCAAGTTTCATACCCATCGCCATCCGTAGCAAATCTGCAAAATTCAAAACTGGCAAATCATATTCGGTCTTAAAATGTCTCTTTATCTCCAATTGTCCCATGTCCAGTTCAAGAAAACAGAACGGACAGACAGTAACTATGGAATCGACACCTGCGGCTCTTATGGAATCAAGTTTCTGCTTTGCAACGTGCAAGGCAACCTCATCGTTAATACCTCGCAGTGGACCTCCGCAACAGGCCTCCTTTCTCTCATAGGGAACTGATATGGCTCCAGTTGCCTGTACAAGTTCGTCCAATGCTGTGACGCCCATCTGCTGTTTGAAGTGTATTCGCTTCGGCTTCGTCAAGTGGCAGCCAGGCTGCACTGCAACTCGAAGGCCATTGAACGGTTTCTTGACAGCGTCCTTAACCCTCTTTATGCCCACATCTTCGTACAATGCGTCGCTGAAGATTTTGACATCTGTTTTTCCCTTGAACTCTAGGCCGACATCTGCAAGGATGTCATTCACTTTGTCTCTGACTTCATGATTTTCCTTCAAAATTGTGTTTGTCGCAAGGAGTGATTCGTAGCAGTCATTGCATAAGGCTAGAATGTTGAGGTTCATCTGTTCAGCCATGCAGAGGTTTCTAGCGGCTAATGCAAGCCAGCTCATATAGTCCAAGGATTGTATGCTAAATGGTGCGCAGCAGTTGGCACCTTCCATCTCAACAAGCTCCATGTCTAGTTCAGGCGCAATCTTTCGGACGGAATTCTCATATTGCGGCTCTCTGGCTGGTATGAGACAGCCTAAAAAGAATGCATATTTCATAGGCTTCACGAACCCTTGTTGATCAACCTGTCAAAAGACGTTCTTCTCAAAATCTTCTGAACAATCTCCACATCAACTACTGGTTCCCTGCCCAAACCATACTTCTCCCTTTGAGCCAAAGCCATTCTGCTTGGGGTTACAACGCGTCCGTTTTCGAATAGATTCTTGGCTTGAGCAAGTATTCCCTCTGGGATGTTTCCTTGCCTAACTGCTAAGTTTCGTATTGCGAACATAGTTTCGCCCACGTCTCCCCCTTGGGGGCACCTGTCAAGGCATGTGAAGCACGAGAGGCAATACCACGGCAGCTGTTCGCTCAAGACGTCTGAGCGTAAGCCAAGGATGATCATCTCCATCAATTTCCTTGGATTGTGTTCTTGCACAACTCGGGCGACGGGGCAACTGCTCGTGCATCTTCCGCACTGTATGCATGCAAGAACCCCTCGACCTCTAGGCGTGTTTGCAACCTGATGCATGAAGCCCGCATCCAAGCAACTCAACCAGAATCACCACTTGCCACATTCAATCTGCGCGACAGGCTAGTAGGATTATAGATTCTCACCTCTATTTTAAGGCATTGATGGAACATTTTTCTATCCTTTCAGCTGTGTCACACGATGGGTGGAAAACTCGAGAAGCATTGAGATTTCGCAGAAAACTCCACATCATATTAATAAGAGGGTTTACTTATGGAAAGTTTTTGAATCCATTCACGAGATGAGTAATAATGGATGAAAAAGTCGGGGCGGTTCTGGTTGTCGGCGGTGGCGTTGCTGGCATACAGGCATCGTTGGATCTGGCAGATTCTGGCTTTAAAGTTTATCTTCTTGACGAATCGACGAGCATCGGCGGAACCATGGCTCAATTAGACAAGACTTTCCCAACGAACGATTGTTCCATGTGTATTTTGGCGCCTAAACTTGTTACCGCCGGCAGGCACCCGAACATTCAGCTAATCACTCATTCTGAGTTGGAGAAAGTCAAGGGGAAAGCAGGAAACTTCCAAATAACAATATTGAAGCATCCACGTTTAGTGAACGTAGAGAAGTGTACCGGCTGCGGACTCTGCGCACAAAACTGCCCAACCGAAGTACCAAACGAATTTGATCAAAACATGAGCATGAGGAAAGCAATCTATGTTCCTTTCCCTCAAGCAGTACCGTTGAAATATGCCATCGACATAGAGAACTGCATCAAATGCCGTCTGTGTGAAAGAATCTGCCCAGCCAAGGCCGTAGATTTCGATCAGCAACCTGAAACCGTTAAAATCAACGTTGGCTCCATAATTTTGGCGCCTGGATTTGAAGGATTTGACTGCCACTTGAAAACGGAGTATGGTTATGGTCGCTTCTTGAATGTGGTTTCAAGCATCGAATTCGAACGTATGATGAATGCTTCTGGTCCCTTTGGCGGAAAAATAGTGCGCCCATTCGATGGCAAGATACCGCGGAAAATCGCCTTCATTCAATGCGTTGGCTCGCGCGATGCCCAGCTTGGAAACAACTACTGTTCAGCCGCGTGCTGTATGTACGCCATCAAAGAGGCAGTCATAGTAAAAGAACACAGTTCTAACCCGTTGGATTGTACGATATTCTATATGGATATGCGCTGTTATGGAAAAGAGTTTGACGCCTACTATGAACGCGCCCAAGGAGAATGGGGCATAGAATTCGTAAGGTCAAGGGTAGCAAGCGTCACAGAAGACCCGTCAACAGGCAATCTTTTCCTCCATTATGTTGAGATTGAAGAACCCAAAGAAGAAGAATTCGACATGGTTGTTCTGTCAGTTGGGATGCAACCACCGAAAAATGTTGAGAAACTGGCTGAAAACTTGGGAATAAAACTCAACAAGTACAGATTCTGCCAAACGGATACTTTCTCACCCTTGGAAACATCAAAACCAGGCATATTTGTATGCGGAGCCTTCGGCGGACCAAAAGACATACCAGAAAGCGTTGCTCAAGCAAGCGGTGCGGCATCAAAGGCAATGTGCATAATCGCCACCGAACGAGGCAAACTGATTGCAGAAAAGGAGTTTCCGCCTGAGAGAGACGTGAGCCAAGAGGAGCCTAGGATTGGTGTTTTTGTCTGTCGCTGCGGAATCAACATAGGTTCAGTAGTTAACGTTCCCAAAGTGGTAGACTACGCCAAGACTTTGCCCAACGTAGTCTACGCGGAAGAAAACCTTTACACATGCTCACAGGATGCGCAGAAACTGGTTGCAGAAAAGATTCGGCAGCACAATCTTAACCGTGTTGTTGTAGCTTCATGTACACCAAGGACGCATGAGCCCCTCTTTCGCGAGACAGTTCAAGAAGCTGGCCTAAACCCATACCTCTTTGAGATGGCAAACATTCGAGACCAATGCAGCTGGGTGCACATGCATGAACACGAGAAGGCAACAGAAAAGGCCAAGGACCTAGTTGCGTCGATGGTTGCGAAGGCTAGGCTTCTAAAGCCCTTGAAAAAACCCACGATAGAGGTCACACCGGTCGGTTTGGTGATAGGCGGCGGCATTGCAGGTATGACTGCAGCTCTAGAACTTGCGAAACAAGGGTTTGAGGTTCACCTTGTCGAAAAGAAAAAGGAATTAGGTGGACACTTGCTCACAATGCACTATTTGTTCGAAAAAGATGATAACCCGCAGGAGAAACTTCAAGCCATAACTAAGGCGGTTATGGAAAATGACAAAATACACGTCTACACGGGCGCAGAAGTCGTCGACGTCTACGGCTTCGTCGGCAACTTCAAAACGAGGATAAAGCGGCAAAGTGGCAAGGAGAAAGAGATTGACCACGGCATAGTGATAGTAGCTACCGGCGCAGTTGAATACGAACCCACCGAATACCTCTACGGCAAAGACCCAAGAATCATGACACAGCATGAGTTGGAAGAGCAGATTGCCAAAGGAGAATTCAAAGCCAAAACCGTCGTTGTGATTCAATGTGTAGGTGCCAGAAACGAGGAGAGACCAAACTGTTCAAGGATCTGCTGTGGCCAAGCCATGAAAAACGCCCTGAAAATCAAGCAGGTAAGCCCGAAGACAGAAGTCTACGTTCTATACAAGGACATCAGAACGTATGGCTTCAAGGAAGACTATTACCGCGAAGCCGCGACAAAAGGTGTGTTATTCGTAAACTACGACGACGAAAGGAAACCACGGGTTGTAGACGAAGATGGGAAGCTTAAGGTGACCTTCTGGGAGCCAGTAATCAAAGAAGAGGTTGAGATTGGTCCAGATGTTGTGGTCTTAAGCGCCGCTACATTACCCAATCCTGATAACAAGCGGATTGCTGAAATGCTCAAAGTGCCGCTAACAAAGGATGGGTTTTTCTTAGAAGCCCACATGAAACTTCGACCAGTGGACTTTGCAACTGACGGCGTGTTCCTCTGCGGAATGGCGCATTGGCCAAAATTCATAGACGAAAGCATTTCACAAGCATGTGCAGCCGCAGCGAGAGCCGCCACGATATTGTCGAAGAAGACGTTAGACGCTGAGGGAACAGTGGCACACATTGATGAAGACCTGTGTATCGGTTGTGGAGTGTGCATAAGCATCTGCCCGTACAAGGCCATAGCGAAGGATGAAAACGGACTGGCAAAGGTAAATGAGGTTTTGTGCAAGGGCTGCGGTACCTGTGCGGCAAGCTGTCCTGAGAGAGCAATCATGATGCATCAGTTTACGGACGAACAGCTCATAGCTCAGGGAATTGCCGTTTTAAGGAGGGCTACTCATGGTTGAGTTTGAACCTAAAATAATCGGTTTTCTCTGCAACTGGTGCAGCTACGCAGGCGCAGACCTAGCAGGAGTAAGCAGGATCCAGTATCCTTCCAACATACGAGTTGTCAGAGTGATGTGCAGCGGAAGAATCGACCCAATAATACCTTTAGAAGTCTTCATGCACGGAGCTGACGGCGTAATAGTCCTAGGATGCCACCCTGGCGACTGCCACTATTCTGAAGGAAACCTGTACGAAGAAAGAAAAATCAAAATGCTGAAGAAACTCTTAGCCCTCACAGGTTTCGAACCAGACCGTTTGCGACTGGAATGGGTTTCAGCATCTGAAGGCCAAAGATTCGCAGAAGTCGTAACCGAATTCACAGAACAGATAAAGAAGCTTGGGCCTTCACCGCTATCAGGGAAGAAGCCAGACGACAGAATTCTTGAAAACCTTCAAGCAGCAACGAATGCTGCGTCCGACTTCAGGTTAAGGGTTCTAGTCGGCGGAGAAAGAGAGTTAACAGAAAAATGCAACGTTTACGAAGAAAAGATTCCACAGGAAGAGTTCGATTCTCTGCTTGAAGAAGTTGTCAAAGCTGAATATGTTCGACATAAGATTCACCTTCTGACACGAGCTCAACCGCTTTCAGTCAGAGCTTTGGCAGGGGCAGTCGAGATGAAACCTGCAGATGTGCTTGACCAAATCGTGGCAATGCGAAGGAGAAACATGATAGCATTGGACCACGTCGAAGGAACAACTCCCTTCTACAAGGCGTTGGAGGTCAAATAGGATGCCAGAAGAAAAGACTGACAGAAAGAAAATCGGGGCTGTTCTCGTGGTTGGCGGTGGCGTTGCTGGCATACAAGCTTCGTTGGACCTTGCTGACTCAGGTTTCAAAGTGTACCTTATTGACCAAGGGCCAAGCATAGGCGGAGTGATGGCTCAGCTTGACAAGACATTTCCCACAAACGACTGTTCAATGTGCATTCTTTCACCCAAACTTGTGGCGACTGGAAGACATCCGAACGTAACGATCTTAACAAACGCTGAGATAACAGGCCTGAACGGCAAAGCAGGAAACTTCGAAGTAAAACTTCGAAGGAAGAGCCGTTACATAATCGAAGACAAGTGCAACGGCTGCGGCATCTGCGCACAAAAATGCCCAATTGAAGTTGTTGATATGTACAATGAAGGGTTAGGCAAGAGAAGCGCCATCTACGTAGAATACCCACAGGCAGTCCCATTGAAGTACATGATCGACCGCGAAAAGTGCATCGGATGCGGAACATGCCAAGAAATCTGCAAAGCAAACGCAATTCAATACGATCAAGAAGGCAGTGAAGCAACATTAGAAGTGGGCTCAATAATCCTTGCACCCGGGTTCGAGCCTTTTGACGCGACGCTCAAAAGCGAATATGGATACGGCCGTTTCCCCAACGTTGTAACAAGCATAGAGTTCGAGCGCATTCTGAGCGCTTCAGGACCGTATGGAGGGTTGGTTCTGAGACCTTCAGACGGCGAAATTCCCAAGAAGATAGCTTTCGTACAGTGCGTGGGTTCACGAGACTTCCAGATCGGAAACAACTACTGCTCAGCTGCATGCTGCATGTACGGCATGAAGGAGGCAGTAATAGCCAAAGAACACACTCCCTCAAAGCTGGATGCCACAATCTTCTATATGGACATGCGTGCCTACGGCAAGGAGTTTGACGCCTACTATGAACGCGCACAAGGAGAATGGGGCGTAAGATTCGTAAGGTCAAGAGTGGCGGGCGTGACTGAAGACCCGAAAACTGGTAACCTTTTCGTTCACTACGTTGAGGATGAAACGCCAAGAACTGAAGAATTTGACATGGTAGTTCTGTCAATTGGAATGCAGCCGCCGAAGAACGTCGAAAAGCTGGCCGAAAGGCTGGGAATAAGGCTTAACAAGTACAAGTTCTGCGAAACAGAAACCTTCTCACCGATGGAAACTTCGAAACCGGGCGTGTTTGTCTGCGGTGCTTTCGCAGCTCCAAAAGACATTCCTGAAAGCGTTGCCCAAGCAAGCGGTGCAGCAGCCAAGGCAATGGGCATAATTGCGAGTGAGAGAGGGACGCAAGTCACGTCGAAAGAGTATCCGCCTGAGAAGGATGTGAGCAAGGAAGAACCTAGGATAGGCGTTTTCGTGTGCCACTGCGGAATCAACATCGGCGGAGTAGTCAACGTTCCTGAAGTGGTAAAGTATGCTAAAACGTTGCCTAACGTGGTTTATGCGGAGGCAAACCTCTACACGTGTTCTCAGGACACACAGAAGCTCATCAGAGAAAAAATCATTGACAACAAGCTGAACCGTGTCATTGTGGCCTCGTGTACTCCGAGGACGCATGAACCATTGTTCAAAGAGACCGTTCAGGAAGCAGGATTGAACCCCTACTTGTTTGAGATGACGAACATTCGCGACCAATGCAGCTGGGTGCACATGCATGAACACGAGAAGGCAACAGAAAAGGCCAAGGACCTGGTGCGGTCAATAGCTGCAAAGGCAAAGCTTCTGAAACCGCTGGAAAAGCCTATCATAAATGTCACACCAGTCGGCTTGATCATCGGCGGCGGTGTCTCCGGCATGACTGCAGCCTTGGAGCTTGCAGGGCAAGGGTTCGAGGTGCACCTTGTCGAAAGAGAAGAGGAGTTGGGCGGGCATCTCCGAAAGATTCAATACTTGTTGGAAAAGAAAGATGACCCGAAGAAGAAGCTTGATTCTCTAGTCAAGTCGGTCATGGAGAACGACAGGATACACGTTTACACTGGCGCGGAAGTTGTTGATGTCTACGGTTTTGTGGGCAACTTCAAGTCCAAGATAAGACAGCAGAACGGCAAGGAGAAGGAGATTGAACACGGCATTGTAATAGTAGCCACAGGCGCGGTTGAGTACAAGCCGACGGAGTACCTATACGGCAAAGACACGAGAATCATAACACAACACGAGCTTGAAGAGAAAATCGCGAAAGGAACCTTCAAGGCTAAGAACGTTGTCATGATACAATGCGTTGGCGCCAGAAACGAGGAAAGGCCAAACTGTGCAAGAATATGCTGCGGACAAGCCATAAAGAACGCGCTGAAGATCAAGGAAGCAAGCCCAGAGACAGAGGTCTACATTCTTTACAAGGACATGAGGGCATACGGCTTCAAAGAGGACTATTACCGCGAAGCCGCGATGAAAGGAGTTATCTTCATCAACTACGAGGATGAGAGAAAGCCGCAGGTTGCAGATGAAAATGGGAAGCTTAAGGTTACTTTCTGGGAGCCTGTGATAAAGGAGGAAGTTGAGGTTGAGCCAGACGTCGTGGTCCTGAGTGCTGCAACAGTACCGAACCCTGACAACAAGCATGTTGCAGAAATGCTTAAGGTACCGCTGACGAAGGACGGCTTCTTCTTGGAAGCACACATGAAGCTCAGACCTGTGGACTTTGCAACTGACGGCATTTTCCTCTGTGGAATGGCGCATTCGCCGAAGTACATTGAAGAGAGCATTGCTCAGGCTTGCGCGGCTGCGGCAAGAGCGACAACCATACTGTCTAAGAAGTCGCTTGAGATGGAAGGAATTGTTGCGAATGTATCTGAAGATTTATGTAGTGGTTGTAGAATCTGTGAATATCTATGCCCGTACGGTGCAGTTGAAATGAAAGACAAAGACGGGAAAACCCTTGCACACGTGATTGAAGCCTTGTGTAAGGGCTGCGGAGCCTGCGGTACGGCTTGTCCAACTAAAGCCATCACAATGGGGCACTTCACGACAGAAGAAATACTGGCTCAGGTTAAGGCCACGTTATTGGAGGCAAAAGCATGAGTGACGAGAAGAAGTTTGAACCCAAAATCATCGGTTTCCTCTGCAACTGGTGCAGTTATGCAGCCGCCGACCTCGCTGGAGTGAGTAGGATTCAGTATCCTCCAAACATAATAATCATCCGTGTGATGTGCAGTGGGAGAATAGACCCCTCATTTATTCTTGAAGCTTTCAAGGACGGTGCCGACGGCGTACTCGTTGCCGGCTGCCACCTTCCCTCAGATTGCCATTACATCAGCGGCAACTTCAAGGCGCTAAGACGAGTAACTCTGTTGAAGAAGGTGCTGAGAGACTTTGGCATTGAACCCGAACGCTTGCGGCTCGAATGGCTTTCGGCAAGCGAGGGAGACCGATTCGCAGCCATAGTGCGAGACATGGTCGAAGAGATCAAGAAGTTAGGACCGAATCCATTGAAAGCGAAGGAGGTTGAAGCCTAATGACTGAGGCAGTGCAAAGGCCGATAAAATCCTCGGAGATTGATTCAAAGTTCAAGTATGAAATCTCAAAGATGCATGGCGGAGAAAAACTGATGCGCTGTTTCCAGTGCGGTACATGCACATCGGATTGTCCCATTGCAAGATTCAGCGACACTTACAGGCCTAGACAGATCATTCGCATGACACAGCTCGGACTGAAAGACAGAGTGTTGAACAGCGACACCTTGTGGCTCTGTGCGTCATGCTTCACTTGTACAGACCGTTGTCCACAGGACGTTGAGGTTGCCAGCGTCATACGCGTGCTACGGAACTTGGCAGCGGAGCGGGGTCATGTCCCGCAAGTGTTTAAGGAGCAGTGTTCAAGCATACTTGAGTCAGGCTACGCTTACAAGATTCCAGAGCTAAGGTTGAAGAAGAGAGAAACCTTAGGACTGCCACCTTTGCCGAAGGGTAACCCTGAGAGCTTGGGCAAGACACTCCGAACTGTGCACTTTCTCAAGCACGTGGAGAAGAAAGGTGAATAAAAATGGCGAAGAGCAAGTATCTGATGTTTCTCGGCTGTGCAATCCCCTACCGTGTGGCTGCCTTCGAAGTTTCAGCGCGGAAGATTCTTGGAAAGCTTGGGGTAGAGCTTGTTGAGATGCCCGAGTTCAACTGTTGCGGGCTTCCGCTTGATCCCGTAAGTCACGAGATGATGCTTATTCTGGCAGCGCGGAACCTTGCGTTGGCCGAGCAGAAAGGCTTGAACATTATCACGCTGTGCCCTGGCTGCGCGGGCACTTTGAAGAAGGTTAACAAGATGTTGAAGGAAGATAAGGCTTTACGCGACGAAATTAACTGTCACTTGAAAGAGGCAGGGTTAGAGTTCAAGGGAACCGTGGACGCAAAGCATCTGATACAAGTGTTAATCGAAGACGTGGGGCTGGAGAAAGTAAAGGACTCGGTTGTCAAGCCACTCACCATGCTCAAGGTTGCCGAGCACAACGGTTGCCACATTCTGAGGCCGAAAGAGTTAATCGGGTTTGATGACCCAGAAGACCCGAAGACGCTGAAGACATTGATCGAGGCGACTGGTGCAACGTGTTTGGATTATATGGATGAGACAGAATGTTGCGGTGCGCCAAGCGTAGGTGTAAACGACAAAATTGCGCTGCAACTTGCGAGGGACAAGCTGAACCACATCAAGACAGTTGATGCTCAAGCCATGATAACGATTTGTCCCTTCTGCCACATCATGTATGACACGAACGAGTTGCGGATTGAGAAAATGTTCAACGAGGCTTATGGTATTCCAGTATTGCATTATCCGCAGTTGCTCGGTTTGGCGATGGGTATGAAGCCTGAGGAACTGGCTTTTAATGAGCTCAGGGTTGACGTTTCTAAATTGCTGAAACAGGTTGAAGGTGGAGCATAAGATGGCCAAAGAGAAGTTGAAGGTAGCCTTCTATTGGGCTGCAAGCTGCGGCGGTTGCGAAATCGCAGTGTTGGACATAAACGAGAAGATACTGGACGTGATACAGATAGCGGACATAGTGTTCTGGCCTGTGGCTGTGGACGTGAAATACAAAGACGTTGAAAACATGCCTGACAAGTACATTGACGTGTGCTTCTTCAACGGGGGAATCCGAAACAGCGAACAGGAACACATGGCTAAGCTGCTGAGAAAGAAGTCAAAACTGCTGATTGCCTATGGTGCTTGTGCACATCTTGGGGGGGTTCCAGGCTTGGCAAATGTGGCTGATAAGAAGGAAATCTTCGAAAAGGTTTACAAGACCACATTCTCAACAGACAATCCGAGCTACGCGACGCCCAAGGCAAGCCTGCATGTCAAGGAGGGCGAGGTAGACATTCCAGAGTTCTACGACACTGTCCTGCCGCTGGACAAGGTGGTTGATGTTGACTACTACGTTCCAGGCTGCCCACCAGCTGTTGAACGCACGACTTTTGCCCTAGACGCCATTGCGAAGGGTGAGCTGCCAACGAAAGGTTCGGTGCTTGCGCCTGTGAAGTCGGTTTGCGACGAGTGTCCTAGAAAGAAGGAGAACAAGAAAATCGCGAAAATCTACCGTACGTACGAGAAGGCTCCTGAACCTGAAAGATGCTTGCTTGAGCAGGGAATCATCTGTATGGGTCCAGCCACCCGAGGCGGATGCGGCGGCGCCAGATGTTTGAAGGCTGACATGCCTTGCACTGGCTGTGGCGGGCCTTGTCCCAACGCGCCTGAGCAGGGTGCGGCCATGATAAGTGCGTTGGCTTCTATCTTGGGTTTGGAAGAGGAGAAGGAGAAATATTCAGATGAGGACGTTGAGAAGCTGATGAGTCAGGTGAAGGACCCGATTGGAACGTTTTACATGTACGCTTTAGCAGCGTCGATTCTTGGAAGGAGAGTGATGAAAAAATGAAAAAGGTAATGATTGACCCGATTACGAGGCTTGAAGGTCACGGGAAAGTGGCAATATTCCTTGATGACGCTGGGGAAGTGGCTAATGCTTACCTTCAGATTCCTGAGCTTAGGGGTTTTGAGAGGTTCTGCATTGGAAGAAAAGCTGAAGACATGCCTGTATTGACGAGCAGAATCTGCGGAGTCTGTCCGGTTGCACACCACTTTGCCGCAGCGAAAGCTTTAGACGCGGCGTTTAATGTTGAGCCGCCCTCTGCAGCTAAGAAACTTAGAGAACTGATGTATGCTGCCTACTTCATTTATGACCATACTCTGCACTTCTACTATCTTGGAGGCCCAGACTTTGTCGTCGGTCCAGATGCACCACCCGAAAAGAGGAACATTATCGGTGTGATTGAGAAGGTAGGTTTGGAAGTCGGCAAGGAAGTCATCAAGCACAGGGCTTATGGACAGAGGATGACCGAGATTATCGGCGGAAAGGCCACGCATCCCGTGTGCGGCTTGCCGGGCGGAATGTCCAAGGCTTTGAATGAGGACGGTAGAAAAGAAATTGAGATGATGGCCGAGTCGTCAGTGAAGTTTGCGCAGTTTACGTTGAAGCTGTTTCATGATCTTGTCTTGGGCAACAGCAAATACGTTGACATGATTAAGAGTCCAAGCTATACGCATAAGACTTACTACATGGGTTTGGTGGACAAGAATAACAAAGTCAACTTCTACGACGGCGATGTTCGAGTTGTAGACCAGAGCGGCAACGAGTTTCTCAAGTTTGCGCCTAAGGATTACTTGAACAATGTGGCTGAGCATGTTGAGGAGTGGACTTACACAAAGATGCCCTACCTGAAGAAGGTAGGCTGGAAGGGGCTGGTTGACGGAAAGGACAGTGGAATATACCGTGTAGGCCCGCTTGGAAGACTTAACGCTTCAAACGGCATGGCCACGCCGCTTGCACAGGCAGAATACGACGTCATGTACAAGACTCTCGGCGGCAAACCAGTTCACAGCACGCTGGCGTTTCACTGGGCAAGACTGATTGAGCTGTTGTATGCGACTGAGCGGGCTTTGGAGTTGAGCCGAGACCCAGAGATAACGAGCACGGACATTCGTGCCAAGCCAGGCGAACCGGGTGAAGGCGTTGGGGTTGTTGAAGCTGCGAGGGGAACGCTGTTCCATCATTACATGCTGGATAAGGATGCACTGATTAAGGACGTGAACCTGATTGTGGCGACGACGAACAACTACCCGGCGATTTGCATGTCAATCCGTGACGCGGCTAAGGGTTTGATTCACGGCGGAAACGTGGATCAGGGCATTCTTAACAAGGTGGAGATGGCTTTCAGGGCTTACGACCCGTGCTTCGGATGCGCAACGCACTATGCGGTAGGACAGATGCCGTTGACAGTGGAAATCTACAACAGCCAAAAGAAACTTGTGAAAACACTACGACGATAAACCTTTTGTCCATTCTCCTTTCTATTCTGTTCTGCAGTGGCGGTTTCGAGTGGCTAAAGTAAGGTACAACGTCAAGAAAGAGTTGAAGAAATGGCTTTCTGACGCCGAAAGAGTTGTCATAGCCGGCATTGGAAATCCCATACGCATGGACGACTTTGTCGGGGTGAAAATTGCCCAGGACTTACGTGGGAAGATTTCTGACAATATTTTGTTGATTGAATGTGAAACTGTCCCAGAAAGCTTCATGCAGCAAATCATAGACTTCAATCCTACAAATGTTCTTTTGATAGATGCTGCAATCTTGGGCTCGAAGCCAGGTGAATCAAAACTCATAAACCCTGAGCAATTGATCGGCTATCCCGCTTTTTCAACACACATGCTTCCGTTGAGAATATTCTGTGAATATCTTGCCAAAACGACAAGAGCTAGTATCGCTCTGCTTCTAATAGAGCCGAAACAGGCTGATTTCGGAGAAGGACTGACATCTGAAATCAATGCTTCAGCACAAAACATCGTGGATGCCTTGCTAGAGGTTCTCCATTAGTGGAGAGGTTATGCCGCACTCGGAAATCCTAGGCTGTGAGTAGTTTCTTTTTCGCTATTATTCTTTCGATTTCTTTCTTGGCACCCATTTTCTGGAATATTTCTAGTGCTTGGTTGAGGAGGTTGTGGGCTTTTTCTCTGTCGCCTTCCTGATCTCTTTCTAGGTACGCTCGAGCGTATTCACAGAGGACCATTTTGGCAAACCAGTAGACGTCCCAACGTCTTGCACCTAGAGCCTCGAACTCCTGAAGGCTTTTTTCGAAATGTTCGATGGATTCTTGCCATTTCTTCCGAGCACGAAACAGCATTGCTCTCATCACATCCGCAGTAGCGATGAGGTTTTTATTCTCTACTTCGAGAGCATACTTGTGCAGGTTGTCAATCAGGTTCTGGGCTTTTTCGATTTCTCCAAGCTCTATATACTCCCAAATAACAAGGGTAGAGACTCCCATTTGTGTCGCTTTTGCTCCATGTTTTTCACAGACATCATACATTTTTTCACAGAACTCTCTTGCTTTGGCGTATTCCCCTCTGTCAAAATAGAACCATCCGAGATGTCCAGAAGCGCTGGTGATTGATTGAAAATCGTCTAGTTTTTGAGAAATGTTGAATGATTCCTTGTAGTATTGCTCGCTCTTGTCCCATTCTCCCAGTTTCTGGTGAATAGATCCAAGCTGATTCAATGACCAAGCAAGTAGAATCAAGTTGCCGACTTTCCTATTCAATGCGGTTGATTCTTCCGCCAACGGAATTGCTTTGTTCATGTTTCCCATGCCCAAATACATATGTGATAGATGATTGCCAGTCAAAGCTATCCAATCAACAATCCCTACTTTTTTCGCCAGCTCGAATCCTTTCTCACAATATTCCAAGCGTATTTCATTTTCTCCAGCATGAATGCCAAAGCCGGTAAGGTCATCATACGCCCATACCGCGGTCTCCATGTAACCATTGTCAAGTGCTATTCTCAACGCTCGCTCAAAGCATTCTTGGGCTTTCTTCCTTTCGCCAAGCCAACCCGATATTTCTCCCAACCACATGTACGAATGTGCCACAACTTCATGAGCGTTCAGCTTTTTGGCAAGCTCAACCGCTTTCTCCCCCAAAGAAAGAGCCTCAGCCATTTTTCCAGTAGCTCCCATGGCAACCATGCCCGCCATATCCTCGTATAGGCTCGCCAATTCAACGCTTTCAGGCTCGGTTTCTAAGATCTTCAAAGCCGCCGCGTGGTGTTCTTTAGCCCTTTTCGCATCACCCATATTGATCCAAAAAACGTTCGCCATTTTCCGATGCAATCTTGCAGACGTTTCTTTTTCGTTCAGTTGTTTCGACAAAGGCAATGCATCATTCCAAAACTTTATGCTCGCATCATACTCCCCAACAAGCCTTTTGATGTCCCCAAGCATCTCAAGAACACGCCCCCTTTCCCTAGGCTCACCTTCTTTTTCTTCAAGGAGCCTAAGGGCAGACAGGAAGTGGGAAGCCGCCTCGCCATTGGCATAAATCTTCGCAGCCTTTTCCCCAGCCTTTAGGAAATAGTCAAGCGCCTTATCTCTGTCGCCACCCTCTAGAAAATGATAGGCAAGTTCTCCTAAATGTTCATCAATCTTCTTAGTATAGACCTTCTCTAGGGCAAATCCGACAGCACTGTGAAGCTTTTTGTGTCTTAAACGGCTGACTTCTTCGTGCACCACATCTCTTACTATGATATCGGCAAAGCAATACATGTCCTCTCCACGGATCACCCTCTCCTTAACCAGTCCGGTCTTGAGCATTTTCTCCATTATCTCAAGCAGTTTATCCTCTTCAACGCCAGTGACTCCGAGCAAAGCCTCAAAGACGAAATCGTTTCCAACAAAAGAAGCCATAGTCAACATATTTTGGCACTCATCATCCAACCGACTTATTCTATTCTTTATAACACCCTTAACGGTTTCAGGAAACTCGATCTTGGAAACCTCCTTGATCTTCCATTTGTTCTCCTCACGGTAGATAACCTCCTCTTCTTTCAGGGACTTCAGGACTTCCTCAACAAAGAACGGGTTGCCCCTCGTCTTCTCATAGACCAGTTCACAAAACTCTTTCGGCACGTCGTCTTGTTCCAAGATTCGCCTAATCATCTCCAAAACGTCATCAAAAGACAAACGCTTCAATGGCACAGATCGGAGCAAACGTTCCCTGTTCAGTTCTGTCAAAACAGGAGGCAAAGGATGCCTCTCGTCAATGTCGGTCTCACGATAAGCACCCAAAAGCAACAGCGACTCCTTATAGGCACCGCGAGCCAGATAATGCAGCAGCAACAGCGAAGACTGATCAGTCCATTGCAAATCATCCAGAACAACAAGCAATGGTGTTTCTTTAGAGATGTTGGTCATAAACTGCGAAACCGCTTCAAAAAGCCTGTCCCGTCCATGTTCAGGATTTATGGGCAGAGACTGAGGAATCGCCCCTAGCTTCTGCTTGAGCTCAGGGACCAGCTTAGAAAGTTCACCTGGATAGAAGCCAACAACCCTATACAATTGCTCCGGAGTGCAAACCTGCAAGTAATCCTTAATCGCCTCATTCCACAGCACATAAGGAGGAACGCCATCCATCCTGAAGAGTGCAGGGCATCTGCCGTACAAGACCTGCATCCCGCGCAAACGTGCATAAGCCCC
>JALHSY010000033.1 GCA_022865455.1 Candidatus Bathyarchaeota archaeon | reverse complement strand
TCTTCAAATTCTTCGCAACTCTTGTAGCCGCATGCTCCACAGTTTAAGCATATGCTTCTCTTCCCTCTCACGCCTATGAGGACTACTGCTTCTGAGTCTCTAACGTTTTTTGCGTCTCTCTTGAAACCTTCAGTCTTCCGCTTTTCGCCTATCTCGTCCATCTTGCGTGCGATAGCGTCCTTGTCTTCGCCGTAAACAATCAGAGTCATGACGTCGTCTATGCCTGCTGTTTTCGGCGCTGTCCTTGCGGCTACGAGCATGAGCTTGGCTGCTTGCAGAACCGCGTCTTGTTCTCCTTTTTTGTCTTCAATTATCGGAGGGTTCATTTTCACCACTTGCTTTTTGAGGATTTTGCTTTGGAAGAAAGGTTATGCGTGTTCGTTTTAAGAAGTTTTAGGGTGTGGCGATTGTGAAAACCGTTTTCAGCATGTCTACAAGCGCGTTCAGCTGACCTGTGTATATGCCTACCGCCAAGAAAGAGACGCCCGTGAGCAGGAACAATGCGCCTATTACTCTACGTTCTGCAACGTCCATGTGCTCACGATCCCATGTGTTTCTTCAGCGCCGCCTGAATGTGTCCCTTTGGAACGCAACCGACGATTCTGTCGACTTCTTTTCCGCCCTTCATTATGACCAAGGTTGGTATGCTGAGAACTTGGAGAAGCTCTGCGGTTTCGGGGTTTTCGTCAACATTGAGCTTTCCAATGAAGACTTTCCCAGAATATTCCGCGGCAAGTTCCTCAATCGTTGGCTCGAGTGCTCGGCATGGAGCGCACCATGCTGCCCAAAAATCAATCAGTGCCAACGGGTGCTTGTTAACTGTCTCGCTAAAGTTTGAATCGATTACGTGAGCTGGTTCAGTGCTCATTTCCAGTATTCTCTCCGTGAGTTCTTGTAGTTTCCTTTCTCTGATACGTTTCAGTTCTCTATCTTCCTCTGATATAAACTGTTCGTGTTCATTGGTCATGTGCTTTTGTCCGCCATTAGTCGCGAACCATGTAGAACTTGATTCTGCAGGCAATTGCTGGATTATTGCGTCTTTATCGTGAATAGTTGGCTCTCCGGCATTTTGGCAACTTTCCAAGCAAGCTCTTCCATGGAGGCATGTTCCGAAATCTTGTTCGTTAATTCTTCCACAGTTAGTAGGTTGACTCTTATCGCCACAATCTTGTTCTGGTCCTGCAGGTTGAAGCGTGCGGTCATGTCTTTTGGAGAGTTTTCCGTTTTGAGTTTCTGGTTTCCGATTGTGCATTTGGTAGTGGATTGTATTCCGTCGATGACGCATGAAAACGGTGTCAAGAGCGGAACTTTTACAGTGGCCCGTAATCTGCTGCCTTTTCCGATTTTCTTGGCTACTATTCCCATTCTAACGCCGATAACCAGAAATGGACCTAAGTGTCCGTGCAACTTCTCAGCATCTTTTATCTCAGTTCGAAGTTCTTCTTCTTCACAAGACACGCTGTTTTTCCCCACGCTATTTTTTCGGAATGCTTACTGTCAGCGGCATCATTATTATTATGCTTATTCTATGCGGTGGGTTCCTTTCACCGTTAACGTGGTATATCGAGCATTCTTTCAAGAGCTTTTCTCGCTTGCCTTGCCACGGGTTCTGGAACCGTAATTACATATTTTTCTTCTCTCAGAGATACGTAGAGTCTGTCAAGGGTGTTCAGCTTCATGTTCGGGCATATTGCGCCTTCGTAGGCCAGAATGAACTGTTTCTCAGGGTTGTCCTTCCTTAAGCGGTGCAGTATGCCTTCTTCAGTGCCTACTATGAATGTCTTGGCCTTGCATTCCTTTGCGAACTTGCACATCTGCGATGTGCTCCCGACAAAGTCGGCTGTCTTCTGCATTTCAGAGGTGCATTCGGGGTGAACCATGACAGTGGCTTCAGGATGCTCCATCTTCAGTATCCGCACATCTTCAGGTTGGAAAAGCAGATGTGTCGGGCAGAAACCCCATTCTGGAATTGGAATGACTGTTTTTCCAGTCTTTCTTTGAACGTACTCCGCCAGGTTTCGATCAGGCCCGAAAAGCACGGTGTCCGCGTTCAAGGACTGGATGACTCTTACAGCGTTTGCCGACGTGCAGCAGATATCACACTGAGCTTTTGCCGATGCAAGCGTATTCACATACAACACCAAAGGCACGCCTGGATAGAGCGCCTTCATCCGCTTTATCTCGTCCACCGTGAGCATCTGCGCCATCGGGCAACGCGCGCCCAAGCTTGGAAGCAACACTTTCTTTTTTGGATTCAGAATAGCCGCAGATTCCGCCATGAAGTCTACGGCTGCGAAGACTATTATTTTGGCTTCTTTTTCTTCCATGGCTTTTCTGCTTAGCTCTATGCTGTCGCCCACGTAGTCGGCTATATCTTGGATTTCTGGCCTTTGGTAGTTGTGCGCCAAAATAATTGCTTTCTTTTCCTTTTTCAGCTTGTAGATCTTCTCGGCCAGTGTCACTTGCATGCGCCTTTCGTTACACTCTAAAAGTTTGCTAAACAAAACGCAAGATATATTGTTTACCTAGACTTGGACTTTCATTCTACGTTTCAAACGCAAGATTCCCAGTATTGCACCTAAACCCACAAAAGCCATGCCAAACGCTTGGAACTCCTCTAGAAAGGCCAGAACGATCAGAAATGAAAGGGCACCGGCGATGACTGCAAGACGGCTGGAAGCTGACAGAGGGCCTTCCCAGTCGAAGCTCATTAGAAGCTTGATTGACCCGAAGACCAGAACCATGCCGAGTAGCATGATGATGATTGGGCTGTTGATGATGTAGGGGCCAGCCCAGAATAGCAGGAAGAAGGCGGTTGATCCTGCAGCTGCTAAGATGAACAGAATTCTTGGCTTTGCTATCTTTTCTGGGCTCTCGGCCGGTTTCCTTGTTGGGATTCTGTAAGCTGCGTAGACGAAAAGGCCCATTGCGACTATTGCCAGCAAGTACTGCAACGGAGGCGGGCGGTATCCGGTCATGAAAAAGAATCCGATAGCTGTGACCGCAGACAAGACAACAATTAGGTATGTGAATAGGCGCTTTCCAATCCAGCTTTCCTCTTTTCTCTCTGCGTAGGCAAGTTCAACGAGCACTATAGGAATCGTTATGCTGAAAACCGCGTGGTAGACAGTCAGCATCTCGGCCCAAACCCAGTTTACTTCCGCCCATCTGCCGAAGGAACCCATTATTCCCAGGTCCATCCACTTCGGGTCGAAGAAGCTTTTCACCATCAATCCCTCCTCAAGTATCCCGTAAGCGGCTCCGAGCAAAAGCAAGGCTTTGAAATCCTTTTTCCAACAAAGTTTCAATTCACGAACAACGATTGCGCCGCTCCCGTACAGTGAAGCCATAAACAGAAAAGCTATTGGGTTGAAAAATTCCAGCGGCGGACACGAACCTGAAAGAAGCTCTCCAATGACTGGAGACAACAAGAAAAGTGTGAGGGCCGGCGGAACCTTCAGCTTCTTCAACGTCAGGCCCTTTCTAACTGTTCTTAGACAGGTCTGCGCCGCAGTGATAGCATTTCCTTTTCATTCGACCAACAGGCAGAGGTTTTCCACATTCTGGGCACTTGTACTTTTCTTCGCATTCTCTTAGCCACGCTTCAGTTTCGCCGTTCTTGATTCTCTCCGAGCTTGCCCTTACATCTTCTCCGTCTTCCAAGTACCATGCCGCCAATTCTCCAAACTTCTCACGTCAGCCATTCTCATATTCGTCGCATTGATAGAAGAATCCCAAGCCCTTGCCTCTCAAGCATTGGACAATGTTGCATTCGTAACCCCCGTCTTCGGTTTTCAGCGCTTGCCATCCTGAGCATCGCACCTTCTCTGGCGGACACTTGAAGTATTCTGCAAATAGCTTCAGATACTCGCCGTCGTCCTTGTGGCCTCGGTGTATGGAGCAGGCGCCGCGGTAAAGCCCGCATCGGCCAACGAGATTCCTATTAACCAATGTTCAGTCTTCCTTCTCACGCTTAGGTCTGTGCAAGGGGAGAATTTGGGGAAGACTTCGCTTTCAAGTTAGTCTTTTGCGGATAAGGTTCTCATATATGAGATAATCTTCAGTGAATACTCCGAATCTGAAGTCTTCTTCCTTTTTGGCTGTTCTTGTGTCTGGTTTCTTTTTCATACTTTCATCCACTTTCAGGTTTTCCGCTTAGTGTATCGCGAGTCTTAATAAACCTTGCCACCCGAACGCTCAACAACAATACACCAAAACCTTCAAATTCCTCACGCCTGCAGGAAATGAGCTACCTAGGACGTGCATTCAGTCAATCAGGGATTCAATCTATATGTAAGGGAGGGTAGGGCCGCCGAGCAAGAAAAGAAGTCGCTTGATCTGAATGGAAAATATGCGGCGCAGACAAAAGCGATTTGGTGCAGGGGGTGAGATTTGAACTCACGTACCCCTTCGGGACGGGATCTTGAGTCCCGCGCATAAAGCCCCTTCGTGCTCGTGCGGGATTGGCCATGCTCTGCTACCCCTGCACCGAATCCTAAGAACTAGATTTCCTTCTATTAATTCTTTCCAATTCCCGCAACGTTCAACATGCGAATCCTTGATCGGACCTATTTCATCCAAAACTCTCGAAAGACTCAAAGCTCGTGAAGAAGTTCATCGAGACGAATTAGCACTCTAATCTTACCGACTCATATTTGGATCCAAATACAGGGGCTCCGACAATTTGCGCACACACAAACGTCCTTCGCCTTTAACCTGGCTTGGCGACCGCTGCACGCAGTAGGATTTCCAAATCCTTCTCATTTAATTGTTTCCCGCTGTGTCAGCTTTCATCGAATTGTATGCTTGGATGAATTTCCTTGCAAATTCATCTGCGTATTTCTCTGTCCCAAGGTGTTTCGCATCCGCGTTTGTTCTCAAGTGATGATAGAACTCGTGCAGGATAACGAAAGGCTGCTTCAGCACGTCACTGTTCAGGACTGAGATGGTCTTGTTTTTCGCAGCGTAGCATCCGAGGGTCTTGATCTTTCGTCCTTTGGGCAGTCCCACTTTCAACTTGGGCAAGTCGACCCCATAGTGTTTGGCTAGCGTCTCAAGAGCTTTCTCTGTCTCTCCGTTCAATATGAGCCAGACAATTGACGCTTCGAATCTTTGCTCCAACATTTGCCCTCTTTTCCCGAATATATGACAGGACATGCGGCTCAAAAACATTTTTGTTGAGCAACAACCATAAGAATCCAAAGTAAACCGTGCCCAATACACGAAAACCAGAAACAAGGCACAAAAAAGTTTATTAGAAAGCTGTGCAGTTTACGTTTCTAGTTCTTTAAAATATTGGAGATCATTTTTCAGGTTGGAATGACCCAACGATCGGAGGAAATCAAAAGTTTGAAGAAACCCGAATCAACCCGTAACGTTCGAACGCGTTTAAATGTAGAATCGCGGGGGAAGGTCAAGATTGGCTGAAGTTTCAAAAGAAGATACTCATCTTCTGCTAAAATCCTTCTTCAAAGAGAAAGGCCTAGTACGGCAACATCTGGACTCGTTCAACGAGTTTATCGATCACGGCCTGCAAGAAGTGATAGACGAAGTAGGCGAAATCCCAATAGAAATCCCCGAAAGCCCATACAAGGTCAAGCTGGGCCAAATCTGGATAATAGACCCGCAGACAAGAATAACCGGCCCATACGCCACCGAGGTAGACGGCACAAAACACGAATTCTACCCACTCGAAGCTAGGCTTAGAAACCTGACCTACGCAGCGCCAATAGCCCTGGAAATGACGCCGGTGATAGACGGCAGAGAGCAGGACACTGAACTCGTTTACGTCGGAAACATCCCTGTGATGTTGAAATCCAAGCTTTGTTTTCTGTCGCAACTTTCAAGAGAAGAACTAATCGCATGCAGCGAAGACCCAGATGACCCCGGCGGCTACTTCGTCGTTAACGGTTCAGAACGTGTAATAGTGGCCATGGAAGACTTGGCTCCAAACCGCATCCTAGTAGACCTAGACGAGAAGGGAACAACACCCATCTACCAATCCAAAATTTTCTCCACGACAGTTGGCTTCAGAGCAAGAATAGAACTAAAAATCAAGTCCGACGGAGCACTTTACGTTTCGATCCCAGGCGTTCCTACGGAAATCCCCTTCGTCGTATTGATGCGTGCCTTAGGCTTAGAATCAGACAAGGAGCTGGCCGAAGCAGTCTCGCTTGGGAAAGAAATACAAAGTCAGTTAGAGCAGTCATTTGAAAAGGCCCTTGGAGTTGACAATGCAAAAGACGCGATTCTGTTCATAGGAAACCGCGTTGCCCACGGCCAAGTTGAAGAATACCGCACCCAAAAAGCCGAAACGGCGATAGACAAGAACTTCCTGCCGCACATAGGCAGAACAACCCAAAATCGAAAAGAGAAAGCCCTGTTCTTGGGCGAGATGGCCTGCAGAGTTGTAGAACTGAAAATGGGCAGAAGGCAGACCGACGACAAGGACCACTTCAAGAACAAACGGCTAAGACTTGCGGGGCCGCTTCTCGCCGACCTGTTCAGAGTAGCCTTCAGAAACCTGACCCGAGACATAAAATACCAGCTTGAACGGATCGGCGTGAAAGGCCCAATAATAACTGTCTCCGCCGCAGTTCGTCCTGGAATAGTTTCTGAAAGATTCCAACATTCACTTGCAACTGGAAACTGGGGAAAGGGAAGAGTCGGTGTGACCCAACTTCTGGACAGGACAAACCACATCTCAACGCTGAGTCACCTGCGCAGACTGCAATCGCCATTGAGCAGAAGCCAACCTAACTTCGAAGCAAGAGACTTGCACGCCACCCACTGGGGACGCCTATGTCCAAACGAAACACCTGAAGGCTCAAACTGTGGACTCGTCAAAAACCTAGCCTTGTCCGCATGCATCTCCGTCGGCGTGAACCCCGAGAAGATAAAGCAGACACTCTTCAGCATGGGCGTAGTGCCAGTGCAAGAATCAAACGAAACCATGAAAATCTCAGGAGCCAAGGTCTTCGTTGACGGAAACATAATCGGCTACTGCAACTCTCCAGAGGAACTCGCGAAGGAGTTCAGAGACATGCGCAGAAGAGGCGAAATCTCAACCGAAGTCAACATGGCCTACTTCTCAAAGGCTCACGGCGAACGGGAAGAAGCCTACGTTAACTGTGACGAGGGAAGAGTGAGAAGGCCCCTCATAATCGTTGAAAACGGCGCTCCGAAACTTCAACAAGAATACGTTGAGAAAATAACTTCCGGCGAGTGGTCATGGGAGGACCTTGTCAAAAACGGACTGGTTGAATACTTGGACGCTGAGGAAGAGGAGAACGCCTACGTTGCCTTAACCCCTGAGGAAGTAACCAAGGAACATACACACTTGGAAATAGCCACATATACCATCCTCGGCGTTTGTGCATCAACAATACCCTACGCAGAACACAACCAATCGCCACGAAACTCGTACCAAGCAGCCATGGCAAAACAGGCCTTAGGAATCTATGCGACAAACTTCCAACAACGCGTAGACTCAAGGTCACACATTCTGCACTACCCACAACTGCCAATAGTAGATACAGCGCTGATGGAGACAATGGGTTACAAACTCCGACCTTCAGGACAAAACTGCATCGTAGCCGTGCTTTCTTTCGAAGGCTACAACATGGAAGACGCCCTCGTATTCAACAAAGCCTCAATCGAAAGAGGGTTAGTCCGTTCAACCTTCTACCGAATATACGAAGCCGAATGCCGCCAGTACCTAGGCGGACTGAAAGACAAGTTCACCCTTCCAGAACCCGGAACACGAGGATTCCGAGGGGAGCAATACTATCGGTTGCTCGAACCCGACGGGATCATAGGCTTGGAATCAGAAGTCGCAGGTGGAGACGTTCTCATCGGCCGAATAAGCCCACCCAGATTCCTTGAAGAATACAAGGAATTCGAAGTGAAAGGGCCATCAATGCGGGATACATCAGTGGACATGCGCCCCTCGGAAACAGGCATCGTCGACGCAATATTCATAACCCAGTCGGGAGAGGGAAGCAAGCTCGTAAAGGTGAGGGCCCGAGATCAACGCATTCCAGAACTTGGTGATAAGTTCGCATCCAGACATGGACAGAAAGGGGTTATAGGGTTAATCGTTCCGCAAGAAGACATGCCTTTCACCGAAGACGGCCTAGTTCCAGACATAGTAATCAATCCACATGCAATACCCTCAAGAATGACTATAGGGCAGTTCATCGAGTCACTGGCTGGGAAGGTTGCCGCAGCAAGAGGAAAACCAGTGGATGGGACGCCTTTCTCAAACGAGAGGTCAGGAGACCTCAGAAAGGCTCTGGTTCAACTGGGCTTCAGCCACACTGGTGCTGAAGTGTTTTACAACGGCATCACAGGCCAAAAATTCGTTGCGAGCATCTACATCGGAGTTGTGTACTATCAGAAGCTTCACCACATGGTTGCTGACAAGATACACGCCCGTGCGAGAGGGCAAGTGCAGATGCTGACGAGGCAGCCGACTGAAGGAAGAGCCAGAGGCGGAGGTCTCAGGTTCGGTGAAATGGAACGTGACTGCCTAATCGGCCACGGCGCTGCCATGCTTCTGAGGGACAGACTGCTTGAAGAATCAGACAAGTACACCCTTTACATCTGCGAAAACTGCGGGCACATAGCCTACTACGACATGAAGCAGAGAAAATACGTGTGCAAACTCTGCGAAGACAAGGCTAAAATCTCGCCCGTGATAGTCTCTTACGCTTTCAAACTGCTGTTGCAGGAACTGATGAGTCTTTGCGTCGCGCCTAAATTGAAGCTCAAGGAGAAGGCGTAGTATGGCAGTGGAAGAGATAATCCATAAAGTTGTCGATGGCATTCATTTCGGGTTGTTCTCGCCGCAAGACGTGCGCAAACTCTCAGTTGTTGAGATTCAAGCCCCAGACACCTACGACGAAGATGGCGCTCCAATCACCACAGGGCTGATGGACGGCAGGCTCGGAACACTTGAACCTAGGCAGAGATGCAAGACGTGCGGCAACACGGCCATCCGGTGTCCAGGTCACTTCGGTCACATCGAGCTTGCGGTTCCAATAGTGCATATTGAATTCACAAAGATAATCTACGACCTTCTGAAATCGACCTGCAGAAACTGCGGCCGCATATTGTTGCCAGATGAAACCATAAAGAAAGCTCAAGCGAAGATTGACCAGACTCGTGAACTTCTTGGCATGGTTACCGACGAGGTGTACAAGGCGATTTTGCTGGAAACCAAGCGAAAGCAGTGTCCTCACTGCGGGGCAATCCAGTACAAGATAATCTTTGAGAAACCAACGAAATTCAGCGAGCAAGTTCCAGAAAGCGGCGCTGAACCCTTAACGCCCAGCATGATCCGCGAAAGAATGGAGCGCATATCAGACGAGGACTTGGAAATTTTCGGCTTCAATCCGAAAGCTGCTCGACCAGAATGGATGGTCCTGCAGGTTCTGCCTGTCCCACCAGTCTATGTGCGTCCGTCAATCACGTTGGAATCTGGAATCCGCTCAGAGGACGACTTGACTCACAAGCTAGTGGACATAATCCGCATCAATCAGAGACTGAGAGAAAACATGGACGCCGGCGCTCCTACGCTCATAATTCAAGACCTGTCTGAGCTTCTTCAGTACCACGTGACCACATACTTCAACAATGAAGCATCAGGTATACCGCCAGCGAGACATCGCTCTGGAAGAGCCTTGAAAACGCTGTCGCAAAGACTGAAAGGAAAAGAGGGCAGATTCCGAAGCAACCTGTCTGGCAAAAGAGTCGACTTTTCAGCTCGTACAGTGATTTCTCCTGATCCTAACCTTGACATAAACGAGGTCGGCGTTCCGCTTGAAATTGCCGTGCGCCTGTCCGTGCCAGAAAAAGTGACTGAGTGGAACCTTGAAGAAATGCGGATGCTGGTCAACAACGGGCCTGAAAAATACCCGGGCGCGCTCTACATCATCAGACCCGACGGCAAGCGTATAAGGCTCGAATTTGTCGTTGATCGAGAGAAGATCGCTGAGGCTGTTGAGCCTGGGTTCATAGTTGAGAGGCATCTTAAGAACGGCGACATAGTCATATTCAACCGTCAACCATCACTTCACCGCATGTCAATAATGGCCCATCACGTGCGCGTGTTGCCCTACAAGACCTTCCGACTGCACCTATGCGTGTGCCCACCATACAACGCGGACTTTGACGGCGACGAAATGAACTTGCACGTGCCACAGAGCGAGGAAGCGCGGACCGAAGCCCTCTTGCTGATGCAGGTCCAGGACCAAATGTTGTCGCCGAGATTCGGAGGCCCGATAATAGGAGCAATCCGTGACTTTATCACAAGTGCATACTTGTTCACGAGGAGATCAACTTACCTGACCAGAAACGAGATCAACCGTCTATTGATTGCCGCAAGATATGACGGGCCTTTGCCCGAACCGAAAGTGAAAGAGCCGCAGCCTCTGTGGACCGGCAAGCAGATTTTCAGCTTGTTCCTGCCCAAGGATATGAACTACGTTTTGAAAGCAAACGTCTGCCAAGGATGCGCCAAATGCGAGGAAGGGGACTGCAAGTACGACGCCTACGTGGTGGTCAAGAACGGGGAACTCATAAGCGGCGTCATAGACAGGCGTTCCATCGGGGCTGAACAATCTGAAAGCCTCCTTCACAGAATCATAAAAGACTATGGAACGCAGGCAGGCCGCGAATTCCTGAACAGGATAACAAGGTTGTTGAAGCTTTACATTTCTCAACGCGGCTTCACATATTCTTACGACCAGCTTGTTCTGTCGCCAAAGGCTGAAAACAGAATGAACCAGACAATGGAAAGGGTTCAGAAAAAGATAGACGAACTCATCGAAAGCTTCCGGAAGGGCACGCTGGCTAGGCTTCCAGGCCAGACGCTGGAGGAGTCATTTGAGATTTATGTGATGAATGAGCTTGCCAACGCAAGAGACGAATCTGGAAAGATAGCGGACGAAGACTTCACTCTGGAAAATGCGGGCATCGTCATGACTCGAACGGGCGCCAGAGGATCAAGCCTGAACATAGGCCAGATGAGCGCATGCGTGGGGCAGCAGTCGGTGCGAGGCAAGAGAATACTGCGAGGATATGTCGGTCGAGCGCTGCCACACTTCAAGTTAGGTGACCCCAGCCCCAAGGCAAGAGGATTCGTGTACTCGTCCTATCAGAGTGGGCTGGACGTCACCGAGTTCTTCTTCCACGCAATGGGTGGCAGAGAAGGGCTAGTTGACACTGCCGTTAGAACACAGCAGAGCGGCTACATGCAGAGAAGGCTCATCAACGCGCTTGAGCACATACGTTTGGAGTACGATGGGACCGTCAGAAACTCAGCAGGAGATATAATCCAATTCCAATACGGCGAGGACGGCGTTGACCCTGCCAAGAGCGATCATGGAAAAGCCGTGAACGTTAGCCGACTTGTGAATCAAATAGTCATTGCGAAAGAGAAAGGCAGTGCCGCGTCGGCCGAGCACATCAAGAAGCGGCTGAAAGAGGTTGAAGATCAGCTTACGCCCATGCTTGTTGGCGAGCTCAAACAAAGCTTAACCAAGGCTCAGCTCGGCACGGCCAGTGTGGAAAAAGCGATTAAGGCGACAGTTGAGCATTACAAGCACGCGTTGATGGAGCCGGGCGAAGCCGTGGGCATTGTTGCCGCTCAGTCCATCGGTGAGCCAGGCACGCAGATGACTCTCAGAACGTTCCACTATGCTGGTGTGAGGGAGCAAAACGTCACGCTGGGCTTGCCCAGATTGATAGAGATTGTTGACGCTAGGAGAATTCCGTCCACGCCGATTATGACCATTTTCTTGACAGAGGAGCACAGGAAGAGCAGAGAAGCTGCTGTGAAGATTGCACGTACCATATTCTACACAACGGTGGAGAATCTTGCTGAAGCGATTTACGAAGACCCGGTGCATGAGGAAATAATCGTGGAGCTCAACAAGACAATGATGGATGACAGGGAAGTAACCATGCAAGAGCTGAAGGACAAGCTGCTAATCCAGAATTGCACCATTAAGACGAGAGGCAACAGTGTGCACATAAAACCGAAGAAAGTCGAGCAGCTGAAGAAAATGCTTGACAAGGTGGCAGCATTCCACGTCAAAGGTGTGGCTGGCATAAAACGCGTGCTCGTCATGGAAGAACATGGGGAATGGGTCATAAGAACTGATGGGTCAAATCTGCCCAAGGTCTTAGAGGTGTATGGCGTAGACACTTTCCGAACAACCACGAACAACGTTCACGAAATAGCCAAGACTGTGGGCATAGAAGCTGCCCGAAACGCGTTGGAGTACGAGGCTAGAGGGGTTTTGGAGGATCAAGGGCTGGACGTTGACCGCCGTCATGTTATGCTCGTCTCCGACATGATGACTTCGACGGGCGAGGTTCAGCAGATAGGTAGACATGGCATCAGCGGCAAAAAATCAAGTGTCTTGGCTAGAGCCGCATTCGAGATAACGGTTCCGAACATCGTTGAGGCAGCTGTCAAAGGCGAAAGCGACCCGTTGGAGGGTGTCACCGAAAACGTAATAGTTGGGCAATCCGTACCGATTGGCACGGGATTAGTGGAGTTGTTCATGTCAACGTTTGAACAGGCGAAGGGTGAGAAGAAGTGATTGACGTAGACAAGGCGATTGCGACGGCTGTAAAGACCGGCAAGGTGTCTTTTGGAGCAGACTCAGCTGTGCAGAACGCTCAAGGAGGAAGAGCCAAATTAATAGTTTTGGCGTCGAACTGTCCCAAGAACATGCGTGAAGACGTCGAGTACTACTGCAAGCTCTCAAATGTTCCATTGATAGTCTACAAGGGTTCGTCATTGGATTTGGCTGCTGTGTGCGGAAAACCTTTCACTGTTTCAGCGTTAAGTATAAGAGAGCCTGGCGACTCTGAGATTCTCAAGTTGACGGAGAGCGCTGAGCCAGAGGAATCCGACGGAGGAAATGAATGACAAGCGGAATCAAATTCACGAGCAACGAGATGCGGTATATCGCTTTGTTTGAAAGCATAACCAGCGCAAATGTCAGAGACTGCATTGTTGATGAGGAGCAGGGACGTGTGCTTTACGTTGTTTCTGAAGGTCAGGTTGGAGTGGCGATTGGAAGGGGCGGAAGGAACATTCACACTTTGGAGAGGATGACTGGTAAGAAGCAGGAAATTATCGAGTACTCGGAAAATGCTGCCCAGTTCATTAAGAACGCTTTGAAACCAGCAGCGGTCAAAGAGGTTCGCATCACAGAGAAGCCGGACGGAAAATCAATTGCGGTCGTGGCTGTCAATCCCAAGGACAAGGGCGTTGCGATAGGAAAGAACGGCAGAAATGCTGAGCGTTTGCGGTTCTTGGCTAAGAGGTATTTTCAGATAGAAAACGTGAGCATAACGTAGTCCAGAGAGTGCTGGGTTGTGACTGGCAGAATGGCATTAGTCTTGTCTCCTTTGCTTTTCTTCTTTGCATCAATCGGGTCCGCCAAGGCTGGAGATGTGTCGTTTGCTGATCAGTTTCTAGGCAGTCCGCTGCTCATCCTCGTTGGCTTAATCGTGATTGTGATAATAGCTTTCATCTACCACAAGATAAGAAGATAGTTTTACTGTACCTTGTTTTCTGAACGTAGGAGAAGATCAACTAGCGCTTTCTGATCCACTTCCACACGTGTTCTCCAGTCTAAGTACAACTGCTCACTCTCATCCTGAGTCAGGTATCCATAGCGAATGTAGCGGTCAATGTTGATTCCAACCTTCCAACCTGGCAGCTTGTCGCGAAGGAGTTCTTCAACTTCCTTCCGCGGTGCTTTTCCTCTTTTTGATATAATATGCGAGATAGCTATTGCGAGTCCTGCAAGGTCGTCTATTCGCCATCCTATCATTTTGGTTTCTTTCGGCGTCAGGTCTCCTCTCAACGTTATGCAGAACCTCGCACGATCCAATTGCTCCAGACTTGGTTTCTCAACTTGCTTTTCTTCTTCGAAGACTGTTTTGACCTGCAGGTCCATTCCTTTCAGGTAATCGTCCAAGATTTTGAGCACTTTCGGATAGTCTGAGCCCAAGGCCTTGCGTAGTTCCCATCCTTTCACGCCGGGCTTCTTGTGTCTCTTGTAGAAGAGCATGTGGGTTGCTCTTTTGATCTTGCTGGCGTAGTAGGCCTTTCTCTTGCTCATTTCAGTTCTCCCCTCTTCCATCTTGCCCAATCTTCAACCGCGACGGCTATGGGTATGGAGATCAGCTGCTTGTTGCCGATCTTGGTTTCGGGCTTTTCGTATGGCTTGATGAACATTTCTTCTTCCAGCGGATGAATCTCCAAGGTTGCATAGCCGTACGTGATCAGAAAGCTTGTCATGAAGGCTCTGTCCACGGTTTCGTCGTAGGTTTCGGCGCCCACGAAATCCCAGTACAAGATTTTTCCTTCGTCGCCTTTCTCTTTGACTTTTTCTTTGAGTTGCTGCCAGAAAGTGTCCAGTTCCTCTGAGAACGCCTTTTCTCGCAGTATCCTTTGCTGTACAAGTTCTTCGCGTGTCGCAAGTCCTCTTTCAGTCTCTGCTGAGGAGAATTCTTTCCATCTTTCTTTCAGTGGCAGCAGGCCTTCCCAGTATCGGATGGCTTCGGCCAAGCTGTGAAGTGAAATCTGTTCCAGCTCAATTGTTGGGTGCCACGCTTTCAGAAAGGTTTCAACGACTTGTTCCTTCGGCATCCTCGCAAGCTTCTCTTCGAGCAGGAACGGGTCTGTGTAGAGTGATGTTGAACGATGTCTGACCCATTCGCTTTGAAGCTTTATCACCGAGGCGAGTTGATGTATGGTTTCGGCGTCCAAGCATAGGTCTTCTGGAATCTCCCATTCGGGAAGGTACTCCTTCGCTATGCTGATGTTTTCCTTAACGTCCACCAGAAACGGGTCAAGTGAACGGTCGCTTATGGACTTGCACGTTTCTATTATGCGTTGAAGCTTCTCTCTGCCGACTTTTTCCCGTTCTTTCTTGGACTGCATTATGCAACCTCTCTGATTATCGATTTTCCTTCGACGTTTTGAACGGTAATTATGTTCACTTCTTCCTTTGCAAACGTTATTTGGCTCGGTGTGATCACGATGTATTGGGCGTTTGCGTCGTGCACGGTTGAGATGAGCATCTGGGCGATTACCTCGCGGTTTTTCGGGTCCATGTGAACGTCGTATTCGTCAACTGCGCGGAAGGGCGAACGAACGTGCTGTTGGAGGGCCAGTAGAAAGCTTATAGTCGCAGTGGTTCTTTCTCCGCCACTCTGCGTGTAAGCGTCAAGTGGCACAGGTTTGCCTCCTTTGAACCCTACGTGTATCTCAAGTCCAGCAGCTTCTATGTCGTGTTCGTTACCGAGTTTCACCTCTCCGAGAGCTTGAGCTTGACCTAGAATCTTCTGGTATTCCAGACTCACGCGGTCTAAGAGTCTTCGGATGACCTCTCGCCATCCGTGCATTCGTGTTTTGATTTCTTCCAAGGCTTTTTCTCTGTTCTCGGCGACGAGCTGCGCCTTTTCTTTCAGCTCCAAGTAGAGTTTTGAGTAGGATTCGTACATGCGTTCGATGTCTTCTGAAACGTCTGAAAGCGCTGCAAGATGGCCTTCTGTGACTCTGATTTCGTCCAGAATCTCGCTGACATCTCGTATCACCGCAATCCTAGGGCCTGTCTGCTCTGCCTTGTTGACTGCTTCATTCAAGTGCGCTTTCGAATTTTTCAGCTCTTTTTCTAGCGCTTGAATGCTTGCTGAGGCGTTTTCTCGGCGATATTGAAGTAGTGCCAATCCTATGCGGCTGTCCAGAACTTGGTTGCCGGTTTTTTCAAATTCTTCTTCCAAGGCTTTGGCTTTTGACTGATTCCCGTCTATTTCGACGTTCAGTTTCGGAGCTTGCTCATTACAGCTTTGTATGGTTTCCTTCAGGTTCCTACTGTGCAGAAGCTTGAACTGCGTTGAGGAAGATTCTCCTGTAAATTGGGCTTTTTCAAGCATGGCTGTTTCTTTCAGCATTTCGTCGCAAAGAGAAGCCATTGTCTCGTTTCGGGATTTTTCCCGCTCAAGGCTCAGACGTTCCTCGAAAAGCTCTTTTCGAGTGTTCTTGGAATTTTCAAGCTCGTTCTGGTAAGTCTGCAAGTGTCCTTTTTCGGTTTTGGTTTCCTCTTCAATTTGGTTAAGAACGTCCTGTTCCTTTTTCCTGTCGGCTTCAAACTCCTTGACCGTGTCTTCTCTTCGGGCAGCTTCCGTCCAGGCAAGTTCTCTTTCGCAGAATCTTCTTTTTGTCTGCAGCTGCTTTTTCTCCTGGTAGCGGTCGTACTGTTCTCTCCAGTAGTTAAGCGTCTGTTCAGCTGTTTCCAAGAGCTTGCCTATTGAGTCTTCTTGGCTCAGTATGCGAGTGAGCTTTTTCTCAGCTTGAACCACGTTTTCGCGGTAAGGTTCAAGACCGACTGCCGCCTCGACCATGCGCAGTTTTTCTTGAGGCGAGAGCACGGTGAACTGTTCCACCATGTTCTGGTGCATGATGATTAGAATGTTGTTTGGGTCAACGCCCAGTCTGGACAAAAGCCTGTCAACGTCATTCTTGTTTGCGGCTCGGTTTTCAAGCTCAAACCAGTACTTGCCGTCCTTTCTCAGGACTCTTGTGAGGAAAATCTGGTCCTTGTTGTATTTCTGAACTGGCCGGTTCTTGCCTCTCTTCGTGTTATCCAAAATCAACGTGACTCTGGCTTGGTCCTTGCCCCAGCGTATCAGGTCGCTCAGCTTTTTAGAGCGTTCAGTGTAGGTTTGCCCTAGGGCTACTGATGTGGCGAGTAAGAGTGATGATTTTCCCGAGCCGTTGGGTCCGCAGATGACGTTTACGCCTGATTTGAAAGGTACCCTGGCATACTCGTAGCTCATGAAGTTTTCAAGGATTACCTGTTGAATCAGCATTGACGTATTTGCCTCTAGAGTTGTGGTAGATAGAGGTGAAAAATCTCTTATTAAAACAATTAGG
>JALHSY010000198.1 GCA_022865455.1 Candidatus Bathyarchaeota archaeon | reverse complement strand
GTCGTCATACCTGCCTAGACTACGACCCCACCTGTCATGCAGGCAAAAAGACTACTATTTAGGAGTAGATATATTCCTTGCGATTTTCGCGTCAATATAAGAGAAGCACATCTTGTCTGTCAGCAATCGCTGATAAGACTTAAATTTCACTCGAAGGTAACATTCCGTTCTGTCTGAAAGAAGGAGATAATTGTCCATGGCTAAGATTAAGAAACCCAGAATTGTCACGCCCATACCCGGCCCGAAGGCAAGAAAGGTCATAGAAAGACACAACAAGTACATGGCAACCACGACGAACGACCCGAAACACGCGCCTCTCGTGATCGACAGTGGCGAGGGAGTGTGGTTCAAAGACGTCGACGGCAACACGATTCTCGACTTTTCCAGCGGCATAGCCGTTCTCAACACGGGAATAAGGCATCCCGAAGTGGAAAAGGCAATTAGGGAACAGCTCAGAAAGATTTGGCATGCGGCTGGAACTGACTTCTACAACTTGCCCCAAGTGGAGCTGGCTGAAGAGCTTGACAAAATCACACCCGGCAAGTTTGAAAAGAAGACATTTCTCTCCAACAGCGGAACCGAAAGCGTTGAAGCCGCCATCAAAGTGGCGAAATGGGCAACCCAGCGCAAGTGGTTCATAGGCTTCATAGGAGCTTTTCACGGAAGAACACTCGGCTCAATGAGCTTCACCGCAAGCAAGCCGCACCACCGCTCAAGAATGTTCCCAGTGATGACAGGAGTGGAGCACGTACCTTATCCAAACCCGTACAGAAACCCCTGGCACATTGACGGCTACGAGCAACCAGATGAACTGGTCAACAGAGCAATAGAATACATAGACGAATACGTGTTCAACCACTACGTGCCCGCAGACGAGGTGGCAGCAATACTCCTTGAAGCAGTGCAGGGCGAAGGAGGCTACGTGGTTCCGCCCAAAAACTTCCTCAGAGAATTGAAAAAACTCGCCGATCAACATGATATAAAACTGATCGACGACGAAATTCAGATGGGAATGGGCCGAACCGGAAAGATGTTCGCCATCGAACACTTCGGAGTGGCTCCCGACATTTTGTGCACCGCCAAAGCTCTTGGGAGCGGCATACCCATCGGAGCAACAGTGTTCAGAAAAGAACTGGACTTCGGAATTTCAGGCGTGCATAGCAATACTTACGGCGGAAACTCGATCGCGTGCGCAGCAGCATTGGCCACGATAAAAGTCATCAAGGGCGGGATGGTTCAGAACGCCGCGAAGCTTGGGAGACTGTTCAAGGAAAGACTGGAAGAAATGCAAGACAAGTACAAGACCATCGGAGACGTCCGAGGCTTAGGTCTTGCTTGGGGCGTAGAATTCGTTAAGGACAGAAAAACCAAGGAATACGCGAAAGAACCCAGAGAAAAGATACTTCTAGAGGCGCTGAAGAACGGACTTGCACTGCTGGGATGCGGAACCAGCTCGATACGGCTGATACCGGCATTGAACATAACCGAAGAAGAGGCGAAAATCGGGCTGGACATATTCGAGAAGGCAATCGTCACAGAGACGAAATAAGTCTTTTCGGATCCGAAGAGCCAAGAATTCAACGATTCCGAAACGGGACACTTACCCTCCAGCTCTTTTTCAGTTTCGACTGCCCAATTCAATGACACTTCTCGCAAAAACCACCAGAATTGATGGATAGCATACACAAACGCTGTGACTTGCAGTGTTTGAAGCGAAAAGTTAATCAAGCATAGTTTCACGTGTATGTTGGGGTTTGCCGGTCATAGGACGCGGGTCCCACCTGATCCCATTCCGAACTCAGAAGTTAAACTTCGTTCCGTTTCCGGCTGTAGTGTGGTCTTCGGCCATGTGAACCCGGGAAAGCTGGCAGCCCCACCTAAGAAACTTGTCAATGTGGAGGAAAATTACCTAACACTTATAACTAAGCGTTAATAGTTTCTAGCGAAAGGTGAGTTCATGAACATAATAGCAGCAATGACGACTTTACCGAATACGCTTGTGGCGCAGATCGGCGGAGATTACTCATGGATTTTTAACCTACTGTTCTATGTGGTTTTCGTAGTCTTCATGTTCTATGGTCAGAGAATCCAGATGTATATTATGCTTAGAGAGGTTGAAGGCTCACTTCACAGGCTGAGGCACATAAAGGATGAGGGCCGAAAGATCGCCATAGAAACGATCAAAGAGATCGGTAAACCGCAAGCCGACCCCTCGGGCAGAGTCGACAGGTTCCTCGAATACTTCACCATAACACCGCAAAGCCTTGACCCTGCAGGCGTGGTTTGGAAGCTTGAGCACATAATTGACGTTAGAGACACGCGCCTCAAAGACGAGGTAAAGCTGATGGCGCCGTCGGCGGACGAAACTCAAACGAACAATCTGGAGAACACGCTTGAGGTGGCGATGGCTCTCAACTTCATCTACAAAGTCATAAGACACTACTACCTGCTCGGCAAGAAAACTCTAAGCCTCTACGTGATAATGCAGATTCAGATGATACTGCCGCTTGTCATGCGAGAAGCAGAAGCCTACGCCAGCGCACTCAAGGCATTCGCGTACGGCCAGCCAATCGGCGACGGAGCAGGCGCACTTGTGGCGGCAAAACTCATGCACGGACACGAAACCAAGAAAATAGCCAAAGACTGCGTCGTAGCGACCGTGCCAATAGAAGGACGCACAGCATATGTCATAAAAGCCGAAGGGCCAGGAGGAAACGTGGGCAAGCCTGGAGACGCCGTTAAAGCGATTGCTGAGGAAAACGAAGGAAAGATTGCTACTGTGATAATGATTGACGCTGCCCTGAAGCTTGAAGGTGAAGCTGTTGGAGAAGTGGCTGAAGGTGTCGGTGCTGCCATAGGTGGACCTGGCGTGGATCAGTTCAAGATTGAAGAAGTGCTTGTGAAATATCACTTGTCAATAAACGCGGTAATAATAAAGGAAGACATCGGTGACGCGGTTTCGCCGATGCGCAAGGAGATATTTGACTCCAGTGATAAAGCCATTGAGAGGATAAAGCAGGTTATCTTGGAAAAGACTAAGGAAGGAGACAAGGTGATAATCGTCGGCGTCGGCAACACAATGGGGATCAGCTAGTAGGAGATGAGTGACATGAGTAGAGTAGAATCAGCCACATCCACAACGACAACAGCGAGAATTCCATCATTCGTGCTGATGATAATCTTCATAACTTTGGCTCTATCACTAACAGCTCTAATATCGGCTGTCAGCTTCTTCACTTCGGGAGAAGAAGTGATCGCAGGCTATCTTCTGCTGATCGGAGCGTTGGGCCTAGCCTTCTCCACGTACATGCTGCTTCAGACAAGAAGGCGAATGTCAAGCCTGAGAATCGAAGTGCCCCCGATAATGTCGACTATCGAATGCAAGAAATGCGGGTTTAAGAACGTCAGAGAATTCCAGCGGGGAGACTACGTTTTCAAGGAAGTCGAGCCGTGCCAAAAATGCAGCGACAAGATGCTTATAACAGCGATCTACCGAGAAGTCAAAGAGAAAGACAAGGAAAAAGAACGATCTTCCTTCTAGGTCAGGACCACGCAGCCATCTCGGACAATCAAGACTGTGTGCTCCGCCTGCGCCACTATTTTTCTGCTTGCTTCAACAAAGATAGG
>JALHSY010000032.1 GCA_022865455.1 Candidatus Bathyarchaeota archaeon | reverse complement strand
GTTCGTGGAGGAAAGTAGTAAAAGTAATAGCGATGATTTCAAACCCGAGCTTACGGAAGTCAGGTATCGCAGCGTACTCCTTAAGGTATCCTTCCTTCTCAAGTTTATTTCTGAGTCTGGTGACCGTAGGCTGAGAAACACCGATTATCTTAGCCAATTGTCTGTCGCTTCTCCGACTGTCTTTCATAAGTTCAGAAATAAGCTTCAACTCAAAATTCTTCACATCCTATTCCTTTCCGTTTTGAATAATCGAGATAGAATAATCTTAATATATAAATCAATCATGTCGCGCGCTAAGGTTTGTGAGAAAGTGGTTTTTGATGGTTAAAGAAAAAAGGAGGTTTATTTGCGTTTTCTGAACATCATCAGTCCGTCTGGTGTCGTTAGCACGTATTGAAATCCCGCTTCGACTAACTTCTGCGCTTCTACGGGGTCTCTAGTTGCTTTGCATATCCATTCATCAGAAGTGCATAGGAAGAGTGTGGCTTCGATGTTTACGTAGACCTGCGTTGAAAGGACGGATTTGTGTCCTAGCATAGCCTTTACGGTCATAATGTCTTTTATGCGGTGGTATTCCATTGTGGCTTTCCAATGTCTGAACGTGTGGAAGTGTATCTGTTTAAGGCGTGGGTTGTTTAGCTTGGTGGCTGTCCTGTTGCGTAGCTTCTGAAGAGTGGTTCGGTATCCGTGAGTTCTTCCCTTGAAAACTTTGTCGCTAGTTTTGGGTAGTCTGCCTAACATGGCTAAGAGTTTGTCGCTAATTGGCAATATGCGGCTATTGCTTCCTTTCTCGGCGCGTATGTAGATTGCCTTTCTCTCGAAGTCTACGTCTTTCCATTGGATTCTAGTGACTTCTCCGATTCTTGCGGCTGTCTCTTTGAGTGTTTGGAGTAGTGCGGCTGTCTTCGGTGTGGCGGAAGCTACTAGAATGTCTATCTCTGCTTCCATTGGTATAAAGGCGGGGAGCGTTGATTCATGCTTGTATTCTGGTCTGCTCCATGTCTTTCCTATTGACTTCAAGAAACCATCGTAGATGATGGCTACATTAAGCTTGGTGTTGGTCTGCCATTTGAGGCGGGCAAGTAGGTCTTTGACCTCTTCGGGTTCGGTGATGTTGCATTGTTTGTCTAGGTTTTTCAGTCTTTGAACGTGGGTGTTGATTGTGCCTTCTGCTCTGCCGTTCTTCTTCATGTTCCATGCGTGGCTAAGGATTAGTCCTAAATTCGGCACGTTCTTTGTTTGCTCGTATCCTAGCGTGTTTAGAGGGGGTAGGTGACAAATAATTTCAACGGATTTATTCTCACCTGCCCCCTGTTTCCGCGGCTCATTCTCTTGGACCTCCCAGCCACACTGTGCATTCGTAGACCGCTGAGCTTATTGAAACAAGGTAGGTGTAACCGAAAACGTTCGACAGGCTTGCTGTAGTTGAAAAGTCCGCACCTGCTTGAACAGGGACCTGAGGGTAGGCGGCCCACTCTGCAAAGAAGGCTGTTGAGTTGCGACCAGTCACAACAACTACTGTTGGGCTTGACTCCAAGAAGTGTGGGATGCCATACGTTGCAGATTCATTGCTGCTGGCCACTTGTTCCAAGGTCGAGTTGTAGTGGAAAGTCAGCGCATACGCGTCTGAAAGGTCTATGCCCTGTTGGATGAAAGACACGTCAAGACTGTAATTCAAAGGGCTGAGCCTCAGAAACGCGCCTCTGTTCTTAGGTTGCGAAGAGTTGTGCGCAAAAGGGTAGCCATTGAAAGAGGCTATTCTCGAATCGGACACGCTTCTGGCAAGGACAACAAGAAGAGCTGGCCCATTGACGGCGTTCGAAAGAGTGATGTTCACGTAGGCTCGGCCCTCAGAAGCATAAGCAAAGCTTGATTCAAGATGGTTGTCTGCAATCACATAGCAGGACAATTCAGTTTCAACGGCGACTCCGTGTCTTGCAGTCTGGATTTCGAACTCGTAGATCGTTTCGTCAGCTGACGTAAAGGTTGCTGTGAGGTTTACGTTGACTTCAAAAAAAGGTTTCACCTCTATCTTGAATGAAGCGTCAGGAATCCCGAACGCTGTGAATGTCTGTGCATACGTTACAGCATAGACATTTTCGCTGTTTAGCCTGCAGACCTTATCGATGTCTAGCTCGTACGGCACGTTTGAGTCTGCCTTCGCCAAGCCAAATGCGCTCGGCGCTGCTGTCCTGTTTTGTCCCCAGTTTTCGGGTGCTCCGCCGCTTTGAAGCAGATATTCTGATAGGGCACTCCATCTTTCAGAAGCGTTCCCATCGCGAGCATTGAACGCAAACGGTTGCAGAATCTTTGACGTTGCGGCCATGGCTGAAAGCACCAGCAACACCATTAGCGAGCACGCAAAGAATGTGTCAACGGATGTTGCAGGCATCAGTACTCGCTCCCCGCCCCATATTGGACTGCTCTAACTGACAATGCCGTACAAACCGCCTAGGAAGGTCTGTGAAAGTATGAGCGAAATGTACGCGGTGAACACAAGCATCGCAGAGTACTTGAAGCCAGCAGCAAACGTGCCCTCATTGACTTTCCCAACAAAGAAGCCAGAAAGCCAGCACTGCAGAATTATGCCGATCGAGAACAGGTTTATCTGCTGCTGCATTACCCCAAGCGGCATCGCCTCAGACCCTGGAAGCGACACCTGCGTCAACGCGTAGATCGTCATGGCAACCATTGTGGTTGTGAGGGCTATGAGGACACTCCATATGAACGCCAGAATCACGTATGGTCTTAGGAGCGAGACCTTGTTTGAATCGACGTCCTTTTGCTTCTCGCTGTACTCAGTCAATATTTCCAATGCAGTGGCTGAGCCGCCTCCGATTTTGATTGTTTCAACAAGTATCAGAAAGTTGACGAGAACAGGCCACGTCTGAATTTTCTGCCTGATGTTTGCGAAGACTTTTCTCAGCGAGACTCCCCACTCCATTTGACTACGGATCAGGGTTAGAGTTTCAGAGAACCTTCCGTATCCCGTGCGCTTAGAAGCGTGAATTATGCACTTTTCAGGGGAAAGCCCGATCTTTCTGGCTTCTGTCACGTCTCTGAGAAAGTTCGGCATCGCATTCTCCGCAGCGGCGTTGACCCTGGTCAGTTTTATGTAGATCATTGCTGGAGGAACTGAAACTACTAGAAGACATGCTGTGATGAGTAGCGGAAACATTTCCGGACTCGTCAGGTACTGAAGCGATGGCAGAAGAACCACGCCGGCTACGAAACTTGAAACGGCCAGTGCAGGCAGTATTGCGGCTTGGTAAGGTTTTCTGATTCCTATCAGGTTGCTCTTTCTTTCCGCGTTCGCAATGACCATGAAGATGATGGAAATCAGTGGGTTCACGAAGAATATGAGGATGGATACTACGGATTCCGAAACGCCGGGTGCTCCACTCGTTTTCATAGGCTCAAACACCGATGTCGTGGCGAACACTATGAAGAGTATGTATGAGCACAGAGTCACAATCAGCATAACGGCATAGGCCTCAACCAGTGTGCCGAGCCTCTCAACAGAACGGATTGCAGCCGCACTCTGAACTTCAAACGTAGACCGCAACTTGCTCTTCAAATAGTTTACGACGTTTCCGCCACTTCTCACGGAGGACACGTACCCCAATAGAAACTCGCGGTAGCTCTTCGACCTTGTTTTTTCAGCGTGTTTATGCATGACAGTCAGGGGGTCGTATCCTAGAACCTCGACTTGCCTTACAACTTCCCGAGCCTCTTTCTGGAAAGTTGGCATAAGGTCGATCTTGCTGATCTTCTTCCAGCTTTCGTAGATTGTTACGCCGCTTGCAGCCAACAATGTGAAGAGCAAAGCGGCGAACGGTAGCTCTCGGTTGATTTCGCTTGTGCCCTCGTTGAAGTAGAGATTCATTATCCGCCCGAATATTTTTGGCCTTTTGAACTGTTTCTGCAAGGTTTTCACCACTTGGGTTTCTCTAGGAATTCTCTTTGGAAGAGCTGCGGGTTGTTGTAGTATTTGCTCAGGACTTTGTTCACGCTTCTGTAGTCGCGGATGCCGTGCTCAACCATGTGGATTAAGACCCGCTTACGGTATTCTAGTTCGTCTATGATTTTCTCAATTGGGATGTCAATGCTGGACGCCATCTTCTTCAGAAGGTAACTGCCCGTTGTGTTTTCTTGGAACGTGTCAGTGCTCGGGTTCCATGTGAAAACTTCATGGAAGCTGCTAGCATCCCTTATTTCAGAAATGCTTATGAATTTCCTACTTGAAAGCCGTTTTCCAGATTCCAAGAAGACAGGCGTTCTAACGTGTTTCACGTTTATCACACAGTTCATCAGCGGGATAATGGACTGAGGAATGTTCATAGGCGGCTGCGTAAGCCTCTTGATGGCCATGTCAGTGTCTTCCGCGTGTAAGGTGCATAGGCCACCGTGTCCAGTTGCAAGCGCTTGGAACAAGACGTATGCCTCTTCACCTCTGACCTCGCCCACAATCACAAGGTCAGGTCTATGGCGAACGGCTGACTTGATCAGGTCGTACAGGGTGATTTCTCCTTCCCCCTCAACGCCGAAGCCCGAACGTGCAATGGTTGACGTCCAGTTTTCGTGAGGCAGGTTGATTTCAGCCACTTCTTCAACTGAGATCATCTTATAGTTCGGACGGCTGAGGCATGCTATTGCGTTCAGGGCTGTTGTTTTGCCGGCGCCTGTCGCTCCGATGATCATCACTGACATCTTGTTTTCCATCAGAAGCCAGAGGTAGGCGGCTATGCTTTCATCTATGGTTTCATTGTTGATCAGGTCGATGATTGTGAACGGGTCTTTGCGGAACTTTCTTATCGTGAAGGAGGTTCCAGCAGGCGTTATTTCTTTGCCAAATGAAACGGCTAGACGGTGTTTTTCGGGCAGAGTGACGTCAACTATTGGAAAGGCAATGCTCACGTGTTTGCCTGCCTTGTGGACGACTCGCATTATGAAATCGTCAAGCTCTGTTTCGTCCCTGAAAGCTACGCTTGTCTTTATGTTCTCGTACTTTCTGTGCCACAAAAAGATCGGTTTGCCGATTCCTCCGCACCCGATGTCTTCAACGCAATCATCGTACATTAACGGGTCAATTTTCCCGTAGCCAACAATGTCTCTTTCCAAATAGTAGAGAATCTTGCGCATGCCGACCTGAGAGACTTCGCCGAAGAGTTTCTGGTGGGAATCGATTATCCCAGGCATCTGTCTTCTGAAGGATTCTGCTAGGAGTTCCTCTCCTTCAGGAGCCTGTAGCTCGTATTCCAAGACGTTTCTAAGCCTGAAGTATCCGTCTCGTTCATTCTTGTTCAAAGGCAGTTCGTCGAGGACGTAAAGATACTCCAACGTCTCCTCGTTCTGAACCACTGCTGCGTAGGAGAACGGTGGCTTAAGCGGGTAGTATTCTATTTCAATGTGACCTTCAGGTACGCTCCATTTCTTGACGCCTAAAGACTCAACCAGCTCTCCTTCGCTCTTCATCATTTCCTGAAAGCTTTCTTCATTCTGAGAGTTTTCTTTACGTATGCTAAACTTCACTTCAATCACCATCACTTGAGCTTGCAAGTTTGACTCGCGGAAAGCTTCCATCCAAACTGCAGGTCAGACGAGCCGCTCCGTATTCGCTGACGTAGTAGCCTTCCGCCGAAGCCTTCCCTGGCAGATAAACGCGCAGGTCGACTCCTTCAAGAGGCGTATCTCCCAGTCCGCCTTCCAACCACGCATTTTCAGAATCGTTTTCAAGTCGAAGCCAATACCGTTTGCTACCTATCGTTGTAGGCGTTTGAACGAAGATTTCTGCAGTGCAGTTCGTGGCCAAAGTAAGCGTCAACACTTCTGTGCTCCTAGCTGCAACCACATTCATCAAGTTTTTCAGCCGCCTCACCTCTGACGAGAATCGGAAAGCCTCAGCGTAGTCCATGAATGCAAAGACAAGGAGGCTGCTGACGGCCATCAACGCGATGAAGGTGTAGATGTAGCTGGCTGTGACTGTTGGCAAAGAATCACACCTCAGCCCTTTGGATGGTAATGTAACACACGTCTACTTCCACATCTACGACGACGCCGTCTGAGATGCTTGAAATGGGAAGCCACACTGTAGTTTCTTTCCCGTCGAAAGCCGATTTTATGGCAAGAGAGGAAACCGACTGGTTGAATTCGTAACGGGTTTTGGTTGTGGTAACGTTTACGGATGTGACTTTTAAGTAGAATTTCTCCTGCTGGCTCAGGTTTGCTGAGGAATTGACGTTTATGACGTTTATCCGAATGAGGTTCAGCGGTTTCCCGCCGCTCGTTCCTATGGCTGCAGCAGTGGCCAACGGACGATAGGACAGGACCAACTGTTTTGCATCGTCAGCCGTCATGACATAGAGTTGCGTCATCGTGAAGGCAGTCTGGTTGATTACTGCTCTGTCGTCACCTCTGATGTATGAACCGTCTTCATTGAACTCTGAGTCGTCAAGTTTGTAGTACATTCTCCCGACAGGACTGTTGAACAACACGCTGTAGAATGTCTGTTCATCAGTGAAGTTCAGGGCAAGGTTTTTTGCCGTGTTTTCGGTTTTGAAGATGCCTCCGCAGTTGTCCATGTAGACCACTTCTGAGGCGCTGAAACTCCACGCAACAGAGTGCACTGCATCATCCAGAAACTGCATGTTCTGTTTGGCAACTGAGGCCCTCAGCAGGGC
>JALHSY010000197.1 GCA_022865455.1 Candidatus Bathyarchaeota archaeon | reverse complement strand
TTCAAGGTTTACCGGCAGAGGTTTTCCCTCCTTGAAGAATTCTAACGCTCTTCTATGAGCTTGGTCTCTCGCGGTCACTATCGTCCCAGTCACGTAAAGCACGTCGTTGACCTTGAGCCTGCGAACGTCTTCCTCTGAGATTGGCGTTTTAAACTTGTACACTGTCATTATTCTTCACCTCACCATTTCAGTTTATGCGTTAAGTAATCGACAGTTCCGTCAGCGTTGATTCGCGCTGTGGCTCTTCTCGCTGCCCAGCAGTTGAAAGCCACTGCCGCGGGAAATGATGCTGGATGCCTGTAGGCGTAGTCTATGTGAACGCCGAGAACAGTTGTTTTTCCGCCAAGTCCCATGGGACCGATTCCTGTCATATTTGCCGCCTCAAATATTTCCCTTTCTAGTTTAGCAATTTCAGGGTCTGGGTTGTGCTCCGTCAAGGGTCTCAGTAATGCTTTCTTTGCAAGTTTCATGGATATGTCTGCTCCGCCTCCCATTGCAATGCCGAGAATGTTTGGTGGGCATGGTTGTGCTCCGGCTTTTACCACGGCGTCGATGATGAATTTCTTCAGTCCCTTTATTCCCTCTCCTGGGACGATCATTCCGCCTATGCAGACGTTTTCCGAGCCTCCACCCTTCGTCATTACTGTCATTTCCAAGGTTTCGCCGGGCACGATTTCCCAGTTTATGTATGGTATGTATTTTCCAGTGTTGTCTCCGCTGTTCTTTCCAGTGAACGGATCCACGGCGTTCGGTCTGAGCGGAACTTCCTTTGTGGCTCTGCGCGTTGCGTTCGTTATTGCTCCTTCGACCTTGTCAAGGTTTTTGGCTTTTGCTCCGCCTTTCATGTAGAATATTATTGTGCCCGTGTCTTGGCAGACTGGAGCTTGGTATTTCTCGGCAAGTTCGATGTTGTCCAGAATTGTCTTAAGCTGTGTTTTGCCAGTGGCGCTTGTTTCCTCAGCGTAAGCCTTTTTCAACGCTTCCCTGACGTCGTCGGGCAAGTAGATGACAGCCTGTTTCAGAATATTGAATGCGACTTCTTCCACCTTTTTTGCTGCTTCCAAATTTTTTCCCTCTCAGGTGGTCAGTTTTATGGAAAAACCGTGTACTTATATCTTGTCTTAGGTTATTCACGAAGCGATGTTAATCACTTTAACTTATCTCTCCATAGACAGACGGCTTTTGTGCTTCGCGTGTTTTAAATATGGCTTTTCTCAACTGTTTCAGATTGACTGTGAAAAGGGGGATGTTCGACGGCTGAGGATGAAGTAAAAGAGAGCACACAACCGATCAAGAAGAAATACGAGTTTTTAGAGGACCTTCCGGGAATCGGCCCGGCTACTGCTCAGAAGCTGCGGGAGATGGGTTTTCACACCATTGAGTCTTTAGCGATGGCTACTGCCCGAGAGTTGGAGCCTGCGGGGATAAGTGAGAAGAAGGCTTTTTCGATTATTGAGGAGGCGCGTTCCAATATTGGTGTTTCTTTCATTCGGGCTGATGAACTGCTTGAGATGCGTAAGAGCGTCTTGCGTTTGACGAGCGGGAGCAAGGTGATTGACGCGCTTCTTGACGGTGGGTTGGAAACGCAGACTATAACGGAGTTTTACGGCGAGTATGGCACTGGGAAGAGTCAGATTTGCCATCAACTGTGCGTGAATGTGCAGTTGCCTCCTGAACGCGGCGGGCTTAACGGTGCGGCGTTGTATGTGGATAGTGAGAATACTTTCAGGACTGAGCGGATTGTGCAAATGTCCAAGCACCTAGGCTTGGACCCAGTGCAGGTTGCCAAGAACATCATCTACGCTGAGGCGTACACTTCCGACCATCAGATGTTCCTGCTGGACCACGCTGACCAGGTCATCAAGGAGAACAACGTGAAATTGATAATTGTTGATTCTTTGACGGCGCATTTCAGAAGCGAGTACATTGGGCGCGAGATGCTGGCTCCGAGGCAGCAGAGGCTGAACAAGCACATGCACAAGCTCATCGCCTTGGCCAGAGCGTTCAACGCTGTGGCGGTGGTGACGAATCAGGTTATGGCTAAGCCTGACGTGTTTTTCGGCGACGCTGTTCATCCCATTGGCGGGCACATTGTCGGGCACACGAGCCACACGCGGGTCTATCTGCGTAGAGCGGCGCATGGTCCAGTGCGGATTGCAAGGCTGGTTTCAAGTCCGTATCTGCCAGAAGGAGAGGAAATATTTAAGGTAACAGAGAACGGAATAGAGGATGTCTCCGAAGAGGAGAAACAGGACAAACAGAAATCTCGTGGTCGTTGATCATGCCTATTCCGCAAGCCTTGGTGACGCGGTTCTTCCAGCTTCTGGTTAATAGACAGTTTACTGAAGCTGAACGGGAGCTGGAGAAGCTCAAGCAGAAGATGCACAAGACCGAGTGGAATCGGGGGTATTTCAGAGCCTTGTACGGCATGTACCTTTCAAGGAAAACGAATGGCGATGCCTACGCTTTCTTTCCGAAACTTGACTTGAGCGACAAGGCAGCGTTGCACGCTTACAGGCGAGAGTTTCTGGAGCATACGAGGAATGGGCTTCACGGGGAGTTTGACCGCGGATTTTTCTCGGCTTGGGCTGATTGCATGCGGGTGCTGAGCAGGATTGACGTTGCGAGTCTTCCGAACGCGAACGGCGCGATGTCTAAGAATGGCAAGATTCAGACTTTGAAGAGCGACAAAAGCCAGGCAACTATGGAGAATTTTCTGAAGGAGGAAGAAGACTAGACTGCAAGTGTGGTGTAGATTAGGACCCAGAACACTGCCCAAGAGATGAAGTATATGCCTATTCCCGTTGTGAGCAGCTTAGTTGGTTTTTCCACTTTGGTCAAGAAGCGCCGTTTTATCACGAAATACGAACCCAGGTAGGTTAGTATTGCTAGGGACATGCTGTTCATGAAGGTCGTGAACTGGAAATCTGTTCTGCTTATTACTTTTGCTGCCAGTCCGTAGCCAATACATATGA
>JALHSY010000196.1 GCA_022865455.1 Candidatus Bathyarchaeota archaeon | reverse complement strand
GACACAGTAGCAGGCGGCGCAGCAGTAGCTCGCGCAGTCGTTGAAGCGCACGTAGTTCCTGACAAGGCCAAAACCCTTCTCGGATGGCGGCCAATAGAAACGGCAACAGCGGGCGCAGTCGCAGAAAGTATGCTTTCAGTCTTTGACATTCAAGGCGTAAACTACAATTTCCAGCCTCAAGAAGTCATGTGCGGAAACACGGCAGGAAGCTACCTAGCAACAGGAACACCACTACAAGGCCCAAGCGAATACTATGACGTTTTCGCGCCAGTAGCAGGAGGCGAAGTCCTCAACGTAGGAGTTGAACCTCTTGACGCATTGGCAGGAAACAGGCGCAGCGCGGCAGAGTTCACATGGACAGACGTTAGACTACCACTTCCACCGATCAGAAGCCTATGCAGCCGAGAAATCGCCATCGCCATCGCAGCAGTCGGAGAAGTTGCAGGTCTAGCTATGGCAATCACAGACGCGCATCAACTCATCGAAGTTGGTGGATGCGCTACCGAGTCAGTCAACACCGCTGCCGAAGAATTAATGGTAACATTGATTCTCAGATGCACAGCCCTACCACTGAACGAGATTAGATGCGTCTTTGAACCTTACGCAGGCTCAGCGATCACGCCATCGGGCAACATCGCTTACGTGACTAGACGGACAGAACGAATGAAGTTCAGCCAACCGAGCGTTACCATAAACTCAGCCTTTGACGTTGACATAGCGTTAGCAGCCGCAGGCCAAGCAGCTCACTACATACGCTGGATTTAAACTCTTGAAGGAGGATTGTGTGTGTGTTTCTCCCGTTTTTCTCGTAAAAAAGCCAAAATAGACGCTCTTGCACTGGTGGAGCAAAGCATAGCGACAGAGCTTAGAACTTTCACTAATCACCTTCAAACCGTAACATCAGCGTTTGACGTATTGGGAAAACAGTACGGTGAAATCATCCGATTATTGAAGGCGAAAAAAGATGGGTAGAAAAATGGGCGGCACAATTATTCAAGAAGAACTTAAAGCGCATGGAATAGGACTACAGCTTTTTGTTCCTTACAACGCTAAAATAGCGGATATTACACACGCAGACACGGACCCACATCTCTTGACTTTAGCTAATAATGCGGGAACGGGAGCGATTGCGGGAGAAACCAGAAAAATCATAGCTGTCATTCTCTCTGTCTACCGTGTTGCAGGCGCAGGAAATCTAGGGTTCCATCCCAACGAAGGAGCCTTGACAGTCACAACTACTAACAGTTCAGCCAGCCATATCGTTGTGATATTAGCAGCCTCTCAACGATTGCAATATGAATTATCTGTTGCAGGCAACGACTTTGATTTATACTGCTATGGTTATGTGGTGGAGGCTTGAATAATGGACAGTAGAACCGTAAGATATGGAAGAATCGGGGAAGTTGTAGTGCTGATTTTTCCTGACGAGTTTGGCAGCAAGCACTTCATAACTCAGATCGAAACTAAGAACATTCTAGCTAAAATGGGAATGGAGAAAATGCCTGTGCAAGGAGTCAATCAAAAAATAGCGCAGCCCAACCTAATTGCTAGGGTGGTGGCATGATGGATGGAAGCGGGCTAGGCCCTGAAACAAGAGCGCTGCTCGAAGCGGCGAAAAAAGCCGCCGCAGACATTATAGAAGCTATGGGTAAAATGGACGATAGAAACAGAAGGGTGAAAAGAACAACGCATAGTATCGGAATGGCTCTCCCATTAGCTGCCCCCACTAGACTGTTGACTGCAAATGAATATCGCTTGTATTACATGATTCAAAACCATGATGGAGCAAACTATTTGGCGTTCTCGCCGCAGCAAACGGTCACAGCGGGAGCTTTTTTAGGCAACGAAGGAACACACGTAGCTTTCGGCCAAAACATGACCCGCAACGATGACCTTGACGAAGTTTGGGCAATCCCTAACACGGCAGCCGTCAACATCACGGTGGTAGAAGTGACCGAAATCCCAGACTCGAAAAAGAAAAAACAGGATGAAAAGTATGTTTAACTGGTGGAGGAAAAAAAAGGTGAGAAGAACAACATATAGCATGGGATTGATTCTCCCGATAGCTCCCGCAACTAGACTGTTGACTGCAAATAAATATCGCTTGTACTACATGATTCAAAACCATGATGCAGCAAACTATTTGGCGTTTTCGCCAAGTTCAGTAGTGGTAGCAGGAGTTTTTAACGGCAACGAAGGCACACATCTAGCAGCAGGCCAGCCCATAACGGACAATTCAGATCAAGGAGAGGTATGGGGAATAGCTAACACTGCGCCCATCAACATCACGGTTGTAGAAGTGAGCGAAATTCCAGAGTCTAGAAAAGGAGGAATGGAATGAGTAAGGTAGGCGAGGCAACTGGTGGTTATGGCCGCTTCTTCGGAGGCATCGGCAGACGCGAACTTCTAGATCAGCGTTGGCTATACGCTCACTTTCACCCTGACGGCGGCGCAACCATCGCCAACTACGGCTTTTTCACGCTCAAGACTTTTCGCGGTGTCCACATTGACGCGGCAGGAGAATTAGCATTTTTAACTTTCGCTATTCCAAGAGATTTCCATGTGTTAGACGAATGTATACTCTTGTATGTTAATCATAACGTGGGAATGTCGAGCGTGACCTTTATGGTCAACAGTAGAAACTGCAACGAAGACTTGCTAGCAGGCGAAGAAGGTGGAGCTTACGATCTAATGGAGTTTGGAGCAAACACGATGCGGTGCTTTGATCTACGTGGTGTGGTTGGTCTAGTAGCATTGGCCGCTGATGACCTATTCGCATTAAGCGCTCATTTTGGCGGTGACACAGATGCAGACGTTACCCTGTTCGGGATAATCTTCAAATATCATTAAATTGGAGCGAAAAAGAAAATGTGGAACGGAATAACTTTAGCGTTGGACAAAACCAGAAGCCAGACCCCCACTCAAATAGTAGCCTACATGAAAACGAACAGGTTTAACATGCT
>JALHSY010000195.1 GCA_022865455.1 Candidatus Bathyarchaeota archaeon | reverse complement strand
GTTCTTTCACATAATATTGACAGGTGAATGCAATTCACAATGCCGATACTGCTTCGGCGAAGCAATGGAAGACGTCGATGAAGATTTTCCAGACTTCGAGATCGACTATTCACTGCCCAGAAAGATAAACTATGATGCAGATCTACTCGACGCGTTTTGTAGGCAAGACCCTGATTGCGTGTTGACCTTTTATGGCGGAGAGCCCTTGCTTTGTGCTGAAGAAATCAGACTGATCATGGATAACGTGAAGGCTAAGCACTTCATGATTCAGACTAACGGCCTGCTTCTGGATCGCTTGGAACCAGAGTATGTTAACCGTTTTCACACGATGCTCGTTTCGATAGACGGCGACGAAGCCCTGACGGACTTCTACCGTGGAAAGGGGACTTTCAGAAAACTTGTGGGCAATCTGAAAATCATCAAAAGGAACGGCTTCCGAGGGGAGTTGATAGCCAGAATGACGGTGATGGAGCAAACAGACATCTATGAGCAGGTGAGATGGCTCCTCGACAACGGTGAGTTCCCATTTTCTTCGGTTCACTGGCAGCTCAACGCCGGATTCTGGAAGAGCGATTTCGCAAGAAGAAACTTTGAAGAATGGAGCGAAGCGAGTTACAACCCGGGAATCCAGAGACTCGTCAGGTTTTGGGTTGATTGCATGGAGGAGAGGAGCATTGTCTTACGGCTTTACCCCATTCTCGGAGTTGCCCATTCGTTGTTACAAGGCGAGAACGCAAGCCTTCTGCGCTGTGGAGGAGGATGGATAAACTACGCCATACAGACGAACGGCTACATTATTCCCTGTCCGACGATGTGGGGCATGAAAAAGTACTATCTAGGACACATCAGTGATGCCAATCCTTTGGAACTGCGGAAGGTTTTTGTCGGCGAACCCTGCACGAGTTGCCAAGTTTTTGGGATTTGCGGTGGGCGTTGCCTATATGCAAACATTACTAGAAGATGGAACGCGGAAGCTTATGGCCTCGTCTGTAACACGGTCAGGAATCTGATGTGTGCAGTAGAGGAAGAGTTGCCGAGAATGAGAAAGCTCATCAAGTGTGGGAGAATAAACTTGAACGACTTTGACTTCATGAAGTACAATGGATGCGAGATCATCCCTTGATTTTTCGGCGCATCCCATAACTCTTCGTCATTTTCTTCTTCTGAAGTAAGCTAGGTTGTAGCGCGCATGCTTGTTCCGAAAATGGTTAAAAACGGTTTTAATTCGTCTTTTGTGATTTGGGGGCAATTTTAGGCCTCGCGTCGGCTTTCGGTCTTCTTGCAGCCTCCATCTTTTTCGGGCTGTGGAGGGTTAAGCTGAAGGTCGCGGTGTAAGGCTCCGCGATGATCAGATCGGCTTAATGCTGAATCCATGATCTTCCATCCTCAGCACGGCCAAGACTTGACTACAAAACAAGCCCGTATCGGGCGTGAACAGGCAAAAGAAGAATAAGAACCATTTTAAACCAATTTAGGAACACGCATGCGCGCTAATCATTGCTATGCAAGTACTCCGCGGCAGGCTTGACTGACTCAACGATGACTGTTGCGTTTTGCCTTAGCACGTATTCCGTCAGGCCGAACGATCCGTGCGTGTTGCCCCAATCATATGTATAACCAAGTCTAGTCCACGGGTACTGTTTCGTAAAGTAGGAGTAGATAATGTTGTCATTGAACCATTTCTTGTAGACGGGGTCAGCATTTTCAGGAAAAGTGAGCTGTGCCACGGTATCGTTGATCTCGCAGTCCGGGGAAGGTCTGAAGAGGTCTTGCGGCCTAACCCAGAGCTCGACGAAGTGCGTGTTTCCGTTTTCCCTCGGCAGTCCGAGCAGCTGCTCCGCCCTCAACGTCAGGTTCTCTTCTGGAACAGAACTGTCCTTGAAGAAGGTCTTCAGCTCAGGAGCGACAGTCACCCATGTTTCGCCCCATGTAGTGTTAACAACCCCTCCGAAGGGGTAACTGGAGGGATATTTGGTCCAGACCACGACTAGGACCGTCTTGTTATCTCCCTCTCCCTGCCACATCAGGTCAAGGTTTGTATCCACAATGGCGGTCAAGTTGCTACATATCTTCCACTCCTCAGCAACCATAGCGTCGCGCATGGCGTTCTTGAACATTTGGTCAACGGTCAGGGACTGCGGAACCTGAGCAGATTTGGGAATGACCACAGATAGGCCATATCCGACTGCCATGCCGCCGACGAATACTGCCGCAAATATGAAGGCTATCTTCGAGTTCATTCAAACCTACCTATCGGTTTTGCGAATCACACGTTTTCGCGTGAGCACATGCGTAAGACGAAGCCCAGTCTTTCACGCAGGGCAGTGGACCACCCCGCATCAGATCAATTGACTCTGCATTCTTTCAGATTCCCGCGGTTTCAGTTTCTGTTTGTCTGCGTCTGCACGGAATACTTGTACAAAGCGAAGATTACGGTCAAGTAGGCCAACGCTCTGATCACTATCAGCGGCGTTTCCAGAGCTTTTGCCATATCAAGCAATGTCATGAGATGTGAGATGGCGAAGAGACCGAAGGCCACGCCTATGAAGAGAGGAATGAAGCCTTTCTTTCTTCTATAGGCATATGCCCCAAGCATCACGATTACGATGCAGAGGGCAAAGTTCAGCAAATACACGGGGTCAAGGTTGAAAACCATCAGGCGCTCACCTAAATTGGCATCTCAGCACTCTTCTTAATTACTTTTATGAAAGCTCAGTCAATAATAGAACTCAAGACAACCACAGAATTCGCCATAGCCTGAAACTTGTAGAATCATTGGATAAAATAAAGAATGGATTTGCGGGAGAGTCGGTCAGCGTGTGCGATCTTGCGGAAAAGTTATAGCTGAATCGAAACCAGTGGAATTGGTGGCTGTTGCTGATGGATGCGGCTCTCATAGACAATCTTGTTGTTTTCTTTACACTGGTCTACTATGCTTTCTTGTTTGTTGTATACCTGCTTCGTGCTCATGAACTCTCAAAGCTGGAGTGGAAGTTGAGCCCCGTGTTCAGTGTCCAGTTGGTTCCTTTTGCTTCGCTTTGGGTGTTGAACCTTCTCATAGGCAACGATTCTGGACGCCTGTTAGCCGGGCTACCTATAATCATCTACCTGGCCTACGATCTCTGGTATAGAGCGATCACTCGAAAGAAGCCTTATCATCACCCCGACCGCTGGCCACCCGGCCTCGTCGTCTACCTTCTACTCCTACTCATCGGCAGCATAGGCTTAAACTGGTACGGATACCTAATGTCGAGATTCTATGGAAGTATGCTTGTAGTTGCCTTCTTCATCATG
>JALHSY010000194.1 GCA_022865455.1 Candidatus Bathyarchaeota archaeon | reverse complement strand
TATTCGGCCAGATCTCATGGGAAAGCCAAGACGTTGAGCAATGTTAACATGGTACTTCTGAGAAGGTGGTAACTTGATGGGTGAGAAAAAACAATCGAACAAGATCAATGACAATAAACTTGCTGCACCTTGTGGTCTCTACTGTGGAGCTTGCATTGACTACTTGGTCTATAACAGCTGTCACGGTTGTGGCTGCGATTGCGAAACATGTTCTGCTGCAAGGCATCATGAGAGATGCGAAATCTTCAAGTGCTGCGTCGAACAGAAAGGTCATGAAACTTGCAGCGAGTGCAAAGAACTTCCTTGTTCAATGCTAATTCGATTCTGCTACAATCCTGTCTGGCTGCATCATCTGCCAGTCATAGAAAATCTTCGGAGACAAAAAACAATAGGAGCTGAAAAATGGTTGAAAGAACAGAAGGAGACTTGGAGCAACCAATGGTATCTCCAACGGTGGCTTTGGTACCAAAAAGAATGTGAAGACAGACTAGAAAGATCTCTAGAAAAATCAAAAAATATGTTCCCTCAGAAAAAATAGCGGCGCGCGCTATGACCTATCACCTCCATTCTTCCTTCTTTGTGCCATTTCTATATGTGATTTCAAGTTGTATTAATAATCTGAAACAAATCCAACATCATCTAGGTCCAGAAGAGTTTACAGAAACCGCAAAACTAAGAATGGGGTCAACGGGTCAAACTGGCTTAAAAACTGTGTGTCCAAACTGTTCAACATGAAAACTCAAAAGAAGGAGTGGAAGATTAGAAGAACTCAAAAGCAAGTTACGAGAGGGGCTTTGAAAAGAATATCTTTGCTTTTTGTGTGTATTCGATGGCACCTAGTTGTTTGAAGAAATCTAACATGCCATAGACCGATTCTACCTCCGTAGCCTTGCCATCAACTACATGATAGATTTGAATGCCTGTAAATACTATTTTCTTGCCGGTGGGAGCTAATCCACGATATTCGCTGTGTGTGTTGCCGTAAGTGTGACACGATCCCACACCTTGTCACCCTCGGCTATCATGTCATCAATGGTCGCATGATATCGGGAAAGCCCTCATAAAGCAAAGTCACTGATTGTTTAAAACCTTTCAACCCTTTCAGTTGAAGGGTGGCGTCAACATAATCGGGTGCTATCAACTCGTCAAGCAAAGCCAAGTCTCGCTTATTCACCGTTTCCATTACCTTGCGAATAATAGCCTTATTCTCTTCCAATGACACAGAACATCGCCCTTATTATCAATCCTACAGTTCAGCTATAACTTTTCCGCAGGATTCGAGCGTATACTCGATTCCGACTATACCTATGTCCCTACCTTATTATGACATGATTTCTACTATACTCCTCTTCCACTGCTCTGACTAAGCACTATGTCCTGAACCGTGTATACTGCTTGTCATTAGTTCTTTCTGCTCCTCAGATAGCATCGAAAGGTTGGTTGGTTGGATTAAAATATAACCTCGCCCCAGAAGGTTTAGCCAATCCACGTGAAAACTGGAGCAAATACTGTTGATTGCCGAAAACCCGTTCGCCGTCTTCCGCTCAGAATGCGAAAAAAGCCTACGAAAAGCGCTAAAGAAACAGTTCCCAAAAACCGAAATCGCAAGCGTAGCTCTTGAAAAACCGCCGAACCCAGACTTCGGCCAGCTAGCATCTTCATTATGCTTTGAACTTTCCAAACAGGTCGGCCAGAAACCTCTTGCCCTTGCGGAGAAACTAGCTAGCGCCGTAAGCAAGCCAAAGTCTTCTCTGATAGAGCAGGTGGCTTCTGCAGGGGGAGGGTACGTCAACTTCCATGTCGACTTCAACAAGTTTTCAACCCTGACAGTCGAGTCAACGAGAAAACTTGACACCGAATACGGTTTTGTCAAGACCGAAGACCCGCTGAAGATAATCGTGGAACATACAAGCGCAAACCCGCTTCACCCGATACACATAGGACAGGCCAGAAACCCCATGCTCGGCGACACCATAGCCAGACTGCTCAAGTCAAGAGGGCACGTGGTTTTCCGCCACTATTACATTGATGATGTAGGCCGTCAATCGTCCGTTGTCGCTTACGGATACGAAAAACTGGGCAAACCGAAGGCTGAGGGAAAACCAGACCAGTTCATCGGCAAAATCTACACCGCCGCAAGCTGCTTGGTCGAAATTAACCGCTTGAAGAAAGAGCTTGAACGGGCAAAGACAGTATCAGCAGACGAAGAAATCGCAAAGATCAACAGGGACTTAGACGACTGGGTGTCGGTGGCTGCAGAGCTGAAACAGAAATTCCCTGTCCTTTTTGAAGAGCTTCTGGAAAGAATAGGCAAAGATGAAAATCCTGAAGACTCTGTTAATAGGTTAAACCGGGCTTACGAAGACGGCGATGAAACAGCTAAAGAGCTCATCAGAGAAGTCAGCGAACTGTGCCTAGACGGTTTCAGGGAGACTCTCCGCAGGATAGGCGTTTCCTATGACTCTTGGGATTGGGAAAGCGACTTCGTTTGGAGCAACCAAGTTGCTGACGTGCTTGACAAGCTTAAGAAGTCGCCGTATCTGTTCGTGGAAGGTGGGGTTCTCGAGTTTGACGCTGAAAAAGTGATTCGAGAACTTGACCTGAAAAGACAGCTAGGTTTGAGAGAGGGCTATGAGGTTCCGCCCCTGACTCTGGTGCGTGCGGACGGCACAACGCTTTACACGACACGGGACATCGCTTACACTTTGTGGAAGTTTGAGAAAGCGGAGAAACTCGTCAACGTCATAGGAATGGAACAGAATCTGGCCCAACTGCAGTTGAAGATTGCCTTGCACGCCTTGGGCTACGACAAGCAAGCAGACAATCTTGTTCACTTCGCCTACAACCTCGTGTCTCTGCCAGGCTACAAGATGTCGAGCCGAAGAGGACACTTCATAGCGTTCGACGAAGTGATGGGCGAAGCAGTAAAACGCGCCTTCGAAGAGGTTTCGAAGCGGTCGCCGCAGTTGTCAGAAGAAGAGAAGCAGCACATTGCAGACTTCGTCGGCATAGGTGCAGTACGCTACGCGCTTATTGAGGTTGACACTTCAAAACCCATAGTGTTTACGTGGGACAGAGTGCTCAACTTTGAAAAGAACAGCGCACCCTACATACAGTACACTCATGCCCGAGCCTGCAGCATAATGCGGAAAGCCAACAGGAAGCCCGAGAAACCCGCGTTTGGACTGCTGAAAGAGAAGCTGGAACACGGAATAGTCTTGGCGCTTGCCAGTTTCCCAGACACGTTCATCGAAGCTGCAGAATACCTCAAACCCAACCTTATTGCAGAATATGCCAATGCCCTGTCTGACAAGTTCAACACGTTCTACAACGCTTTTCCAGTGATAAAGGCAGAGCC
>JALHSY010000193.1 GCA_022865455.1 Candidatus Bathyarchaeota archaeon | reverse complement strand
TTCTTCTTCCCGTCGATCTACTCATTGGGCTCCGTCTTAGGGACAAAAGATACATCAGATACTTCGACAAATTCTCCGGAACCACCGTCATTGACCTTCGGGCTGGTGGTTCCGCAAAAAGCCCCCAGCTAACAAACGCCACTTCCTCATAGAAGATTCCCTCAATAACGCCATTTTGGCGTCTTTTTGAAGGCAACTTCGCCAGCGCGCGCCTGCAGCCATCAAAAGTGCTATTCAGTAGACCCTCCCCTACTTAGTAGGGGTACCACTACCGATGATTTGACCCACCCCCAGAGCTCGCGCGTGCGAAAACCTCACAAAAGTTCAATGCTGCTTAGCGCGCATGCCTGTTCCTGAATCCGTTTCTGTTTCGATTGTGCTTCTCGCTCTGCCGTGCTTAGGATGATTGCGCGCCCGAGATGCAGGAAACGATGTTGGGTGAATGTATAAAAGAAGAATTCTTTTTTTCACCACAGTGATTGCGCGTTCGGATTGCAGTGAGGCATCATCTTTAGAGGACGCGGTCCGAATCCAACGCAGCAGAAAAGGAAATTTAGGAACACGCATGCGCGCTAGTGTGCATTTAAATAGCCTCACTTGCCAATAAAGTTCCATGCCAATCGAACAGGTAGAGTTTTCAGAGCTTCAAAAGAGGGTTTCAAAAGAACACAAGCCTGCACTGGACTGTTTGGCTTCTGAGATTGGCAAGGTCTACGTTGTCTCCATCACTCGAGACGGCTGCCCAGCCTGCAAGAAACAAAAGCCAAGACTAGAGAAGCTTGCGAAAAGCATCCTAGCCAAGCATGGAGGCAAAGTTGTTTTCACCACAATCCACATCAAGTATTCCCCTGAGCATGGCGAAGAATCTCTACTCAGCAAAGACGTGTTTGGCCACTACTTCTATCCCACCGCCCTGATCCTACTGAAGACACGTGACAGAGGAGCAATAGAGTACTATAGAAATGCCTCACCACAAATGGACGAACTGCGAAAGAACATTGAAGCCGCTTTGAAAACAGCAACCATTATCAAGAAGACAGCAGACTAGGCGCTTGCCAACGACATTACACTTGAGAAACCTGTGAATTCAGACAAGCTGCAACTCATAAACAGCGTTCTTGTGATAGACCGTGAAGCCAACTTTCTCGTAGAGTTTCATTGCGCATGTAGGATTCTGATCATCCACATAAAGCAACGCATTCTCCATTCCCTGCGATTCCAGATAATGCATTGCCCGATGCATCAAAGCTGAGCCTACGCCTTTTCTTCTGTAGGGCTTCAGAACGCCAATGTCCAAAATCCACCCGTACTTGACACTTTTCTCTTTGTTCAGCCCTACATCGATTCCGGCGACAACGTAGCCTACTGGTCTGCCGTCAGACACTGCAAACCATGCCTTTTGATGTTGATACCACGGTATCTTCAACAGCATATACCTAGTCTCCTCAACAGTCACAGGCCTATAGTTGAAGTGTTCTTTGAAAGCCTCATTATCAAGCATGTTGATCAAGGCAATCTCTTCGCCGTTTCCAAGTTGCGCTTCTCTCAAATTCATTGTGTCGTTCTCTTCCGTCTCTAATGAAGTACCCGTCAGGTTTCCCTTCATTAGACTCGAGGCCCGCACCCACTTGAAACCATAGCTTTCATAAAGATGCACGCAAGCCAATCTGTCAGTCTGCACCCAAGCAGCAGCAACCTTCATTCCTCTCATTCTTAGACTCGAAATCGCCTCAGCCAAGAGCTTTTTAGCTATTCCCATGCATCTGAATTCCGGCAGCACCGCAAGCGATTGAATGAAGCCCTTCTTTTCCTCTCTACGCTTGTCAACAAAAGCCTGCACCATTCCTGCTGTCTGACCATTCCATTCCGCTAGCAAGAGCCCATCAAGGTTGAAGCTCGGAGCTTCTTCGATCGTTCTGACTTCATGAAGAGCCACGCTTCTCACGTCGTCGTAATCCAAGAACGCCGCATTGTAGATTCTGACGTAGATTTCCTCGTCAAGTCCCTTTTGGAAAGGCCTTATCTCGAGCAGCACCACTCACCTGAAAACTCCAGAAACAAGTGCATTGCAGCATTTAAACATTGCCAATTCAGGGTTGAACCAAAGGCTCTTCCAGCTCACTAGTCTGTCTCTTCTAGACCACTTGATTTTTTCAAGTCTTGGCGCATTCTTAACCTCTTTAGTGCGCGCGACCTGTTTGACGCTGTCAAACTGCTGGCATGCTATGGCGCTAAAGAAGGAGACAAAAACTATGACTCTAACTGCAACATAGATGATGTCGGCGGAATCAACCTGTTCGACGGAGTGCTCCTTCTAAACTGCTATGGACAGAAGTGCCCCTAGAATTTCAGTGACGACAACTCTCTGCAGCTTGAGCTTTTCTGTGGTTGTGGGTTTGGAAAAATGTAAATACGACTCTTTACTAGACATATGAATAGCTCAGGGGAAGGGTTGAGGGGAAATGAACAGGATCCTAGTTGTTTTCCTCGTTTCCACATTGCTTATCAGTTTTGAGATTACGCTTAACCCAGTGGCCGAGGCCAAAATCGTCACCTTCGTCAAAGTAGCCCCTTCGCTAATCGAATATCATGAAGATGCTTCAGACCAGCAATTCACCGTCTCAGTGATAATCGAAAACGTGACGGATCTTTACGGTTTCGACCTGAGATTCAGGTGGAACACAACCTTCCTGACCTATGTCAGCCGCTCCGTCCGCGTGCCCAGAGACAGCTATCCCGATGGCATCTTGCAGGCACCTACCTTCAGCTTGACAAACGCAGTCAACGCTACAGCAGGAACCTATCGACTAGCCTGCTCATCCATGGCACCTGCCTCGCCCTTCGACGGGACAGGAACCGCGTTCAACATTACCTTTAGGGTGAGGTATCATCCAGCGCTACCCGCACCAACTACCAACACGTTGCTGGAACTGTATCAAACAGACTTAGCAGACAGCTCAGGCAATCGCGTACTTCACGACAGAAAAAACGGCACGGTGACATTCTACGCATTGTCTGAGCGTCATGACGTAGCGGTTTTGAGCATCAATCCTTCGAAGACGGTTGTAGGACAGGGATATGCGACCAACCTGAGCATTGAAGTGCTGAATCGAGGCAGCTACACCGAAACCTTCAATGTCACTGCAAACGCTAACAGCGCCGCCATTCAAATCCAAGCCGTTACGCTCACATATGGAAGCTCGGCAATGCTCATTTTCACTTGGAACACCGCTGACTTTGGCAAAGGCAACTACACGGTGAATGCCTATGCAGCGCCCGTTCTGTACGAAACAGACACTGCAGACAACAACTTCACGGACGGACGTGTGTCAGTAACGATTCCTGGAGATGTTGACGGCGACTTTGACGTAGACTTGTACGATGCTACTAGACTGTTTGGGTGCTACGGCCTGAGCATGGGCAAAGCAGGTTTCATCGCAGAGTGCGACATAGACAATTCGGGTCAAGTGTTCCTTTTCGACGCTGTCATTTTGCTCGGCCACTACGGCCAAAAATATCCGTAACCTGAACCTCGTCTCCAAATAGCATTGGTTTTACCTCCTTCTGAGGAGGAAGTGTTCCTTTCTGGACGAAGCAATAACCATAAAGGTTGCTGACGCGCCATTTACTAATTGAACTAATGAGAAAATCAGGAGAAAAGCTAATGCTCCACAGAACTGTTTCTGGAATAATCTGCATACTGCTTCTGGCAAGCATGTTTAGCCTTGCGTTTGACGTTCAACCTGCAAAGTCAAACGGAGCCATGTCCTTCATGAGTAATCAAGCTGTCGACTCTTTGGCGGCGAATATCTCTCAATATGAGCAACCTCCTATGCATCCCTTGAGCCTGCCTTGGGGCGACTGGAACCACTATCACAACTACAGCGAAATCGTTAACACACTCGTTTATCTAAATGACACGTATCCTGATATTGTGGACTTATTCTCAATCGGCAAGAGCTGGGAGAACCGAACGATCTACTGTATCAAGCTAACAAATGAGAGCATAGCGGGTCCGAAGCCGAAGCTGTTCTTCGTGGGATATCACCATGCCCGGGAGCCTATCAGCGCGGAACTACCTCTGTACTTTGTCGTGGACGCAGCCGCAAGCTTCGGCACGAACGTGACTATAACTCACATGTTGAACGGTAGCGAAATCTACATAGTCGTAGCCTTGAACGTGGATGGCTTGGAACTGATCAAGAAGAATGACTGGCAACGCAAGAATGCCCACCCATACGACGATGATGGAGACGGTCGGTTGGACGAAGATCCGCCAGATGATGAAAATGGTGATGGCCAAATACAAGACCTTATCCAGTGGACAAGTTCCTACTGGACTTTTGTCAGGTGGGAGGGAATAGATGATGACGCTGACGGCTTGTTCAATGAAGACTGGGTTGGAGGAGTGGACCTGAACAGAAACTACGGCTACCAATGGAATGCAACATGCGACAGCGGCAGTCCCTACCCAAGTGCCGAAGACTACCGCGGGCCTGCGCCCTTCTCGGAACCAGAGACACAGGCCATAAGAGACTTCGCACTGCAGCATGATTTCGGGTATGCAGTGAGTTTTCATTCAGGCGCAGAAGTGATCCTCTGTCCATGGGGTTACGTCAACACTCCTACGCCTCACGACTCGCTTTTCAAGGAAGTTGCCGCTGACCTTTCAGCACTCGTCGGCGCACCTTATGAGCAGAGCGCTCAAATGTACACAACCTCAGGCGTCTGGGATGATTGGATGTACGGAAACAGAAGCTCATTTGCCTTGACATGCGAAGTTTACGTAAACAACAGCGCCTGGCAGTACCAGCCTGGACCGTACCAGGATTCGTATTGGGAGGGAGGCATCCTCCAAGCTTTCAACCCTGACCCTAGCCAGATTGAAAACGTGGTTAAGCGTTGGATGCCTGTTTTTGCCAACGTCACTGAAAGGGCAATATTGGAAGTTCATGACGTGGCGGCTACTAATATCGTACTTCAAAAACCCGTAGTCGGACAAGGCTACTCCCTGCAGATAAACGTGACGGTGACCAACCAAGGCATCTCACCGGAAACCTTCAACGTAACATTGAATGCGACGAGCAACTCATCCTCGCTTATCATTAGTGTGCAGACTGTCAGCAACCTCTCAAGGGGAGAGGTTAAAACGCTTTCGTACAACTGGAGTGACACGGGCAGTCTATCCGGCAACTACACCATAAGTGCAGTGGCAGACACCATTCAAGACGAGATGGACACTTTTGATAACACGTACGTTGGCAGCTGGGTGATGGTAACTATCCCGGGTGATGTTGACGGAGACTTCGTGGACGGGCATTTTGACGTTGGACTTTACGATGCTGTCAAACTGCTTGCGAGATATGGCGCTAAGGAAGGAAGCCCTGAGTATGATGCGGTCTATGACATAGACAATGATGGAAGAATCTACCTGTACGACGCTGTGATTCTCCTGGGACACTATGGAGACAAATATCCGTTACTTTCGATTTCGCACTCGACAATGCGGGTTGCTATTGAAAGGGCGTTTCGTTGATTCTTTCATTGTTCTGCGTGAAAAGTAGAACTTATTTCCAGAAAAGCTAAAAACACGAGAGAGAACTATTACTGGGTTAGAAATATGCGAAAGCAAATGCTAGTTCTATCAATATGCCTTTTTGTATTCATATCCGCTATTCCAGCCAGCGTGATCAAGGTTGAATCAGCTGCACATAACAGCACAGATGCTCAAGTGGCTGAACGAAAGGTCAGTGTTCACTCTCGTACCCTTCAAGACTCGATTGTGGTTGACGTGTTTTTCCCGCAGCCCACGGTTACTGATGTTTCATCATATGCTACTGTTGAGATGGATGATTTGCCCACGGACGGGGCGCCAGGCGAGCCGATCTTGCCGTCTAAGACGATCAAGATTCTAATTCCTCAGCATAAGACAGTGCACAGCGTCAGCGTTGCGCATGGTGACAGGAAGTTTGTGGACGGTGAATTCAGGGTCGATTATGGGAAGACTGCGGTTCCGCTGTCTTCTAAGGAAACCGTTGTAGACAAGCCGAATCCGCGAATATATTCGTCCTCGAATCCTTTCCCGGGCACGACGTCTTCTGATGTTTCAGAGCAGTGTTTGAGAGGCTACGAAGTGCTTGCGTTGACGCTTTATCCTGTGCAGTACGTTCCGGCTTCTGGCAAGTTGTTCTACTACGAGACGGTAACTGTAACCATAAACATGAAAGACGAAAGTCAGGTTTCTCCATTGCAGCGAAACCTGCCGGAGGACAGGGCACTCATCGAGACAGTCGTGGACAACCCCTATGATGCAGCAACGTACGCTGAAACCGCTGATTTGATGCGGCCCACAAACCTCACTGGTTCTTCAGGTCCTTACCAATATGTAGTGATTACGAACAACAACTTGAACTCTTCATTTCAGCCGTTGATTGATCGGAAAATCGAGAAGGGACTAACTGCAACGACCGTCCTCGTTGAAAACATCACGTCCGATCCCGACTACTTCAGTAACGGATTCTTCGGCGATGGCACAGGAGCAGCAGCATTTAATGACACGGCGGCGCGCATTAGAAACTTCATAAAGGATGCCTATGTGAATTGGGGCACGGAATACGTCTTGCTGGGAGGAGACACTCAGATAATCCCTGCAAGGGGTGTGGCGGCATACGTTGGGACTACGTATGATCCTAACCTTGCATGCGACTTGTACTACGGAGCTCTTGACGGAAGTTGGAACAAGGACAACGACACACTGTTTGGAGAGCATCTCATCACAGGGGGGAGTCCCTCTCCAGACTACAACGGGACGGCAGGAGAAGAAGCAGACTTCTTCGCCGAGGTCTACGTTGGAAGGTCAACCGTCGACGCCACTCAGGAGGCATCGAATTTCGTTAACAAAACGCTGTGGTATGAAAAGGAGACAGACGAGAACTATTTCAAGAAGGCGTTAATGATTGGAGAACATCTAGACGAACAGACTGAAGGCGGAAACGGAAAGGATGCCGTTTCAAACGCGATACCGCAATACACGACGACGAGACTGTACAGTAGAGACGGGATGTTTTCTGCCTCGCTAGTCATCAGCAAGTTGAACAGTGGCATGCACGTAGTGAACCATGATGGTCACTCGAATGAAGACATGGTTATGGGCATGTCACGATCAGACGTCGATGCTCTCACCAATACCGAGTATTGCTTGATCTACAGCCTCGGCTGTTATTCCGCGGCTTTTGACTTGCGCGCACATGCAATTGCAGAGGAGTTCATCTGTACAGCGCACGGTGCTTTTGCTTACGTGGGTAACACAAGATACGGGTGGTATGTTCCAGGTTCCATGTCGGGACCCGGCGAAACCTACGATGAGCAGTTCTTCAAAGTACTGAACGGGACTGAGAGGCATTTGGGCAAGACTCTTCAACGATCTAAGGAGAACCTGTACGGATCTGGAGTTCACAGGTGGACTTACTTTACACTCGTTCTTCTGGGAGATCCTGAAGTGGAGATAGTGACCGAGCTCAAGAAGCCGACGGCTCACATCCAGACAAACCCGACTGCCAAGCGAATGGATCCAGCTGTGTTGAAAGGCCTCGTGAACATCACTGGCTTAGCACAGAAGGGAAAAGCTGCTGGAGCAACGTTCAAGAACTACACTCTACAGTACGGAATCGGAACTGGTCCGACGACTTGGTACACGACGGCTATCGCTCTTGCTAACGATGGTCAAAGCGAAGTCGAGAATGATGTTCTGGGAACATGGAATACTAGTAAGATTGAATCGTTCAGAACATACACACTCAAGTTGACGGTGTATGATGCTGACGGCGTCATCGGAGAAGACAGATGGATCATTGATACGAGACCGTTGCCTACCATTCAAGTCAATCCAACTGCAACTGAAATGCGCGTTGGGCAGAACTTCAAGGTTCAAGTGAACATAACTGACGTTGAAGCGCTTTACGAGTTGGACATCAATCTGACATGGGATGCAGCGCTTGTGGATTGCACAAACCACAGGGTGACGATTCCAAGGGAAGACAACCCCGGCGGTGTTCTGTACAAGCCTGTGCAGATCACAAGAGATGAAATGAACGAGTCAGCTGGGACATATCGAGTTGCTGCTAAATCCGTGAATCCGGCTTCATCGTTCAACGGAAGCGGGATGGTCTTTGAGTTGGCCTTCGACATCAAAGCCGAGGGTGATTGCTCTTTAGATGTGGTTTTCAGCAATCTGACGGACAAGTCCAAGAAAGCGGTATATCACGAGGCCATTAACAGCATTGTCAGGATATCGCCAGGCATTCACGATGTGGCAGTCGAGGATGTCTCAGTTTCCAAGACAGTTGTTTGCCAAGGATTAAGCATCGACGTCAATGTTACTGCTGAAAACCGAGGCAGCTACAATGAAACGTTCGCGGTTACGACGTACGCAAATGCTACTGTTTTGAACACAACTCAAGTCTCACTGGCATACTACAGCTCGACCAGATTTATCTTTGCTTGGAACACAGCAGGCTTCCCATTAGGAGATTACACCGTAAACTCGACAGCAACTCCCGTGAGTGGAGAAACAAACCTCACAGACAACACGTTCATCTACAGCTCGGTGACAATCATTGAGCCTTCATATGACGTCGCAGTCACAGGTTTGAACTTCTCTAAAACCATCCTTGGAAAGGGATACTTCGGGACTGTCAATGTAACGGTTGAAAACCAAGCTGACCTTACCACTACGTTCAATGTTACGGTCTACGCTGATGTGAACACTACGGTCATTGGAGACGAAGTGGTCATCGGAATACAGGAAGTCACCATGACAGGTAAAACCTCCAGGGTACTGACCTTCAGATGGGATACGACACTGACGCCCTATGGAAACTACACCGTAAGCGGTTACGCGGTTCCGTTGGAGGCTGAAGCGGACAGGGAAGACAATCTTTGCATGGGTGGCTGCGTCGTTGTAAGCATTGCAGGCGATATGGACGGGGAACTTGTAAATGGGCATTTTGGCGTGTCGCTGTACGATGCGGTTAGATTGCTTGCGTGCTACGGTTCAAAGGAAGGCGATCCGCTCTTTAATCCTAACTGTGACATTGACGAAACTGGCCAAGTGTTCCTGTTTGACGCGGTCATTCTGCTGAATAACTACGGTCAGAAGACTCCATAACTCCTCTCTTTTTTCGTTTAGAAGTGTCCAGTGCTTTTTGGTGGGTCTACACGTTCTTCTAGATTAGCCATGATCCGTCGCACGTTGCTGTGTTTAGAGAGGCTAGATTTTCTCGGCAAGTTCCGAATTTCATGCCGTGTTTCTTCGCCAAAGTGGCCATATCTTTCATCAGTTTGAGCCGTAGGTTTCTGGGCAGCAGCGTGCATCCGCCTATTTTCTCGCCTCTGCTGAAGTAGAGTGGTCTCAGTTTGTGGGCTGTTTCTGGCAGTGCTTGGCTGAACCTTCGCCAGTTGTCGGGTCTTATCTTGTACGTTGAGCCTGTCACGTGTTTTACTCCTAGCGAGGAAAGTGCCTTGATGAGGTTCTCAGGGTGATCGTTCAGGAATGGGATTATTGGGTCGATGCGTACTGATGTCGGAATTCCTTTTTCTGTGAGCATGCGGGCTGCTTTTAGACGTTCTGATGGCGGTGGGGCGTTGGGTTCGATGAGTTTGGCGAGTGCGTCGTCGTCTGTGGTTATTGTCATTGAGACTGTGGAGGCGGTCTTTTTGAGGATGTCGATGTCTCTGGTGACTAGGGTGGATTTGGTGATTATCTGGATCCTGCAGTTGCATGTTGACATGATTTCCAAGCACTGGCGGGTTAGGCTTGTCTTGGATTCTAGGTTCGGATAGGGGTCTGAGGAGTTGGACATTGATATTATTTGTCCTTTCAGGTTTCGGCATTCTCTTCTCAGCTTTGAAACCAGATCCTTCTTCGGTCTGCACTCAAAGAACCTTGGAATGTAACT
>JALHSY010000192.1 GCA_022865455.1 Candidatus Bathyarchaeota archaeon | reverse complement strand
TTACCCTACAACAGAAATAACAATACAAGAAAAGGCTGTTGAAACTGGAAGGAAAATAGGCATCACATATGAAGATATAGGTGGACTCCGCGAACAGATCCAAAGAATAAGAGAGATGATAGAACTTCCACTGCGACATCCGGAGGTTTTCGACAGACTAGGCATAGAACCACCCAAAGGCGTGTTGCTACACGGGCCACCAGGAACCGGAAAAACCCTGATAGCCAAAGCCGCAGCAAACGAGACCTTCGCCACATTCATAAGCTTAAGCGGCGCTGAGATCCACGGCAAATACTACGGAGAATCAGAAGCCAGAGTAAGAGAAATCTTTAGTGAGGCCGAGAAAAACAAACCATGCATCATCTTCATAGACGAAATTGACGCCATAGCCCCGAAAAGGGAAGAAGTACACGGGGAAGTCGAGAAAAGAGTGGTCTCCCAACTCCTGTCACTAATGGACGGGTTAGAACCAAGGGGACAGATACTAGTAATCGGAGCCACAAACCGACCAAACGCCCTCGACCCCGCCATCAGAAGAGCCGGAAGATTCGACCGAGAAATAGAGATAGGGGTACCCAACAGAGCAGGAAGATTCGAAATCCTTCAAATCCACACCCGAGGAATGCCCCTGACCGGGGATGTAGACCTACAAAAACTTGCCGACATAACCCACGGATTCACTGGCGCCGACATAACAGAACTATGCAAAGAAGCAGCTATGAAAGCCCTACGAAGAATCCTGCCCGAAATAGATTTTGAAGCAGACCACATACCAATAGAGGTGCTCAACAAACTCGTAGTAACCATGAACGACTTCCTGGACGCCTTGAGATTTGTAGAACCCTCAGCCATGAGAGAAGTGCTCGTCCAAACACCCAACATCAGATGGGAGGACATAGGAGGACTCGAAGAAACAAAACAGGCGCTAAGGGAAGCTATTGAATGGCCGTTGAAATATCCCAAGCTGTTCGAAGAAGCCGGAGCCAAACCTCCAAAGGGCATAATGCTCCACGGACCTCCTGGCTCGGGCAAAACCCTCCTAGCCAAAGCCGTGGCCAACGAAAGCGGAGTAAACTTCATCAGCGTTAAGGGTCCAGAACTTATGAGCAAGTTTGTGGGCGAATCAGAGAAAGGAGTAAGAGAAATCTTTAAGAGAGCAAAACAAACAGCGCCCTGCATCATATTTTTCGACGAGATTGACGCTCTGGCACCAACACGGGGAACCGGAATAACGGATTCCCATGTTTCTGAACGGGTCATAAGCCAGCTTCTCACGGAAATGGATGGCCTTGAGGAACTCCGCGGAGTCATGATTCTAGCCGCAACAAACCGAACAGACCTAATCGATCCAGCTCTGCTAAGAGCCGGAAGATTTGACCAGATTCTCTACGTTCCACCACCAGATCAAGAGGCAAGATTAAAGATTTTCAAAATCCACACTAAGAAAAACCCCCTCGTTAAAAGCGTTTCCTTACAAAAGCTCGCCGCAGAAACCGAGGGGTACATGGGATCTGATGTAGAAGCAATCTGCAGAGAAGCCACAATGCTAGCTATCAGAAAACACGTAAAGAACAACAAAGAGCGAGAAGCAAGTGAAGAATCTCCTAAACTCCAAGTAACCATGGAAGACTTTGAACAAGCAATTAAGAGGATCAAAGAACAGCAAAAGAACAAAAATGAAACAGAAGAGACGATTTTATGAAAAATGTAAACATCCTGAAAGACAACGAACCAGTCGAAGATTGGATCAATCAAACACTTAGGAAAATCCATAGAAAAATGGTAGAATCATTTAACGTCGATTTCACATACTTTAGAGATATCAAAATAATCAAACAGTCAGACATTCTCAAACAACTAACCCAACGCATGCGGAACAACCTCAAAGAAAACGGCATAGTATACAGTGACAACCAGTGGAAACAAATCTGCGAAATCCTTTCAAAAAACCAAGTCACAGGTTTCTTCGAAGGCCTTGCGTTTTACAACCCGAAAGATGAAGTCTTGTACATGAACGAAGAAATGATAAGAAACCATCCGCAAAAAATGATTTCAGTATGCGCCCACGAGCTCTCAGAGAAACTTCTCTCGACCTATCTTTCATCATCCCTGGAAACGCCTACACAAGCTCTAGTCAAAATATACACTGAACCCAAGAAGACGGACAATACAAAGAAGCTCTGTAAGTTCATGGATACGTACACAGGCATCGTTTTCAAGAGTGTTTTCAAGGAAGGGTGCTGCGAGGCAATTGCGCTTCAAACCTTGCGTAGCATGGGCTACGAAATAGAAGTAGCGTCCTTGGAAAAGGAGTTACAGATAGGGCACTCAAAATGCATAAACCTTCTCTTTGAGGTAGATAACGCAAGAAGAAGTCAAGAGGGCATAGGAAAAGTTCGAGTGCACCCGTACTATGAAAGACGCATGGCCCCAGTGGATGAAAGGAAACTCATCAAAACCCTCAAATGGTCCCAGATAATTAAAGGGGTCTCATATTACTTGGGCTATCCACTCGCAAGGGCTGTTCTGGAGAAATATGGAGTTAAAGGAGTAAAGCTTGCTCTAGAAAAACACCCGCCGACTAAAGCCCAATATTTCGCCAACCCACAAGCGTATCTAACTCAATTAGAAAAGCTGACAGCGGTAATCCAATAAGGGAGGTGAAGAAATGACGGAAAAAGAAAAACGGAAAAAAATTGAAACAGAAAAAGACTTGGAACAACTCAAGAAAGAGATCGCACAAAAAGGAAAAGAAATCGAACAACTGAAGAAAACAGTAGAAGAGATGGGAACACAAATTCAGGGAAAAGAAAAAACTGCCGAAGCAGTAGAGCTGGGCAAAATGTTTAACGATGTTTCAGGATTGCTCGACGTTGGTTTCAATATATTCGGTACAGCAGGCAAAATCCAGGGAGGAAAATCTGAAGGCAAAGGACTGGTTGGGCTAATCAACGATCTGGCCAGACTCGCAGAAAAATCTGAGACGTACCAAAAAAGAATTAACCTCGGGAAAAAGGGGGTAATCGACTTCCGCGTAAGCTCTCGTCCCATAAAAGGATCTTACACAACAAAGCCAACGAGCCCCTTGAAGATAAGTAAACCTAAGAGCAAAACACCATCCACAAGCATGCCGATATCTCCCACAACTCCCTCAATAGAGGAAAAAGAGCCAATCATCGACGTCTTCGAAGATGGAGACCACATAAACATTATGGCAGAGTTGCCTGGCATCGAAGAAAACGATGTAAACTTGAAGATAGAGAACAATGTCTTAACAATAAGCGCTGACACTCCAGCCAAAAAATACTCCAAAGAAGTAAAACTTCCAACATCTGTCGAAAAGGACTCTGTTGAATCCAAGTACAGGAATGGCATTCTGGAAGTTAAGCTAACGAAAGCAAAGGACCTTGGAGAAGCAAAAACGTAAAATAAAACTCCATAATCTTGCCTCTCCAAGGTCGACACGCATTCTTGGCACATCAGTATCTGACGCAGGCTTTGCCCCAAACCAAACTTGAACCTGTTGATTTTGGGAAAAAGTCACCACTCTAGCGCGTATACTTGGTTTCATCAACACGGTCAAAAAGGTAGTTAGCAGGAAATAGGGATATTTTCGATGGTAGTTTCAGCAAAACAGTGGCCAAGCCAAGGCAGTTTGGAGAAATAGGCACATGGTGCAGCTAGTTCGCTGAAAGGATGTGAGAAGGCTTAAATACTCTGAAGAAACCCGCCTCTAGAAGCTGGAAACAACCAACACGCCAGTCCAGAGTCGCTTAGCATATTTTGGCATCCTGCATGAAAGCCCTTTGCATTTCGACCACTTCTGCACTGTTTCTTGCTACTGCATATTTTTCCAGTCTTTCACCATTCAAATCGAGAAAAGTGTGTCCCCACGTGAAAACGGACAACAGCTCACGTGCCTCCTCCTCAAAACCAGCAATGGCTAAGGCTCCAGCCAAAGCTTCCACGGTCGTGAGCTTAGTTGGCTTGCCAAAGTTAACAGGGTTACCCGCAACTAACAGCGGCAGACAGCGAGAGGTTCCCCTCACATGCCCGCTCAGAACCTTTTCCGCATGCTCCCAACTGCAGTCCAGAGCAACCAGTCCGTATCGCCCAATGCGCGGCCTGTCGGCTGGCGAGAAGGCAGTTTCAGAGAAAGGATTAAGTACGATGGCTCTTTTAGGCAAAAACCTCAACTGCGACACAATGCGAATCAGCCCATGACGACCAAGTTTCAACGCTGTGCATTTTTTGGGGTCGCACTGTCTGGCCTGGTAAACCACGATTCTAACTCGTCTTTCCACCTGTTTTTCGCACCTTCACGTGAGACATCGGATCATTCAATACGCGCGGAATCCAGTCGATAAGGTCTGATGCAACCATGTGATAGCCCTTCTCTTCAAACACAAAGTCGCCAGCCGCACCATTAACAAAAGCTCCCGCAACAGCCGCCTCAAACGGATCAACCTTCTGAGCGAGAAAAGCTCCAACGACGCCAGACAGCACATCTCCAGTTCCTCCAACCGTCATGCCCGGGTTACCTGTGAAGTTAAGTTTGAAAC
>JALHSY010000191.1 GCA_022865455.1 Candidatus Bathyarchaeota archaeon | reverse complement strand
TACGTCCAGGCCCATTTTCAGTTCGTGTTCTGTCCAGTGTGCCAGTTCGTCGGTTTGCTGTTTTGAGGGGTTCTTGAGGAAGAGGCTGTCTGTGTCGCCGTAGAGCACTTGGATGTTGAGTTGTTCGGCTTTGTTGAGGATTTGTGTTATGGAGTGTCTGCCTATGGCGGCTGTTGCTTCTGCCACTGGCGGACAATAAAGGTCGAAGGTTTCGGCTCCGAAGACTCCGTAGCTTGCGTTCAAGATCACTTTCAGTGCTCCTTGGGCCACGTTGTACCAGCTTCGCAGGTCTGCAGGCAGGGTCTTGTCTTTCGATTTAAGCTTGTACCACTGCACTCGCAAGTCTCGAAGTGAGCCAATCAGAAGGCTTTCCAGCGCCCGTTTTTTGGTGCATACCCAGCTGGTTGTGTCTGGAACAATGTTCTTTCTGCATTCTGGGTGTTGGCAGAGGATGGACTGGTAGCCTAGGTTCCAGACTTTTATTATTGAGGGGTACAGGCTCGGGAAGTCCATGACGGCGACGTTGAAGTGTACGCCTGGTACTGGTTCTACGACTATGGCGCCTTTGTATTTTTTGCCTTTGATGATGGCTTTGGTTGATGTTTTGCCTTTTAGGGCGAGTATGTCTTGGGGGTTTGGGATGAGCATGTTTCGGTGGCGGTGTTCGCGTTGCAGAAAGTTTCTTATCCATCGGCTTACGCCTTGGCGGCTTACGTCTTCCATGGGCATGCTGCTTATTCTGGCGAGGACGAGGATTAGTTTCATGACGAGTTCGTCTTCGAAGTTTGTTAGGTTGAAGGTTATTTCGGCGTCTCTGAAGCAGTATTTGGCCAGTTCGGTGGAGGTGAGTTCGCCTAGGTTTTTTGCGAGTGGGATTTTTTCGAGCTCGATGAGTGCCCTGCCGACGTCGTTGAGGGTTACGTCTCGATAGCGGTTGTTGAAGGCGTAGATTTGGATTGAGCGGTTGAAGAAGAACTTGTAGAGGTCGATGTGCACTCCGTAGCTTAGGAGGCAGGAACGCTTGCCAACTTCTATTGGGATTTCGCTTGGTTTGAATCCTAGGTGGTCGCGAGCTCTATTTGCGAGATAGTGTAAGTCGAAGTCGTCGCCGTTGAAGGTTAGGACGAAGGGATATTCCCGTAAGGTGTCAAAGACGGTTTGTATAAGCTCGGTTTCAGTGTCGCATTGTTTGATCTCTATGTCGGCTGGGAGGTGTTCTGTTCCTTCGCGCACTCCTTCCCTGTTTAGCAGTAGCACTTTTTTCAGTCCGTCTGAGGCGTAGAGTGAGACGCAGATGACTGGGTAGGCTGCTTCTCTGGGGTCTGGTACGCGTGTTGGGATGGGTGCTAGGACTTCGATGTCTATGGCTACTCGGCGGAATTTTGGTGCTGGATATTCTAGGAGTCTTGCCCATTCTTCGATGTAGTCTAGTTCTTCGCTTGTTGCGTCTTTGAAGGTGTCGCGGATTTGTTTGACCGTTTTTTCGATGTTTTCCAGAGTTTTTGGGGTGAGGTTGCCGTTTTTGACTTCGTAGATCATTCCTGGCAGAAGTTTCGTGTCGTAGACGTAGGATTCGTAGTATTTGATGTTGGCTTCCCAAGTTGGTATCATGTCTCTTATGCAGCCTGTTGGGCGTCCGCCGATGGCCAAAGGGTCTTTGGTCACGATTTTTGTCACTGTTACCGTTTTGTCTAATAGAGGATCGATTTTCTCCACGGTTTCAAGACGGTCAAAACCAGGGTGTCTGATAACATCGCCTTTTTCCTCTAGGTCATACTGTGAAAGGTTTGTGAGGCAGTAGGGTTGGTGTCCGGTGTTGTCGAGCCAGAAGTAGATTCTGCCCGTTGTCGGTTCGTAGAGTTTGATGAGGGCTTTTCGTGCTTGTCCGTCGTAGGTGGCGCTGACGAAGTAGGAAGGTGGAAGGTTTTCTGGGGCTAGAGGCGGGAAAACACGTTTCTCAAGTTGTCTTGGCATTGTTCTTGTTAGCGGTGATGCTTCTGTTTTCGTCTCTGG
>JALHSY010000190.1 GCA_022865455.1 Candidatus Bathyarchaeota archaeon | reverse complement strand
CCGCCGTAGCCAAAGCCGTCGTCGACAGCGTCGCAGATGGGACAATCCCCAAGGAAGCGGTTGAAGAACTGATAATCGTCGCGAACGTGTTCGTTCACCCAACCGCAGTTGACCGACAACGCGTGTACATAAACAACTACAAGGCCATGCGCCACGCCATTCGAAAGACGATTGAAGGCAGACCAGACATGGACGAGCTGATCGAAAACAAGGACCGCTCAAAACACCCGTTCAAATACACGCCATAGTGAGAGCCGTTGTCAACCCAAAAAATAGCCGAAGGCGAAACCGTACTTCTCTATCTGAGTCAGCGAAAAACCTACATGGTCAAAGTTGAAGCAGGCAAAGCCTTCCATACCCACAAGGGATACGTGAAATTCGACGATTTCATCGGAAAAGAATACGGCACAACCGTCTTGAGCAACTTGGGCACACAATTCACAATTCTGAAGCCGCTGTTGCGCGACTACATCATGAAGTCCGCTCGCCAGACTCAGATAAACTATCCCAAAGACATAGCCCTTATCGTAATGTTCAGCAACATAGGCTCAGGAAGCCGCGTGGTTGAAGCAGGAACAGGAACAGGCGCCCTAACCACAGCCATAGCCCACTACGTCCGGCCAGACGGCAGAGTCTACAGCTACGAGATCAGAGAGGAATTCCAGAAAACAGCCGAGAAAAACCTGAAACGCGCCGGTCTGACAGATTGTGTCGAACTGAAAAACAAGGACATAGTCATCGGAATAGACGAAAAGGAAGTTGACACAGTCATACTCGACTTGGCGATCCCATGGCTTATCGTGCCACACGCAAGCAGCGCCTTGAAGCCCTGCGGAACCATAGTATCCTTCAGTCCAACAATCGACCAGGTCGTCCAGACCGTCGAAGCCCTAAAAGAAAACGCTTTCGTAGACATAGAAACGATCGAATGCCTCATGCGAGGAATGCAAACTGACAGAGGAAAAACGCGACCACACACTATGATGACAGGCCACACAGGCTACATAACATATGCCCGAAAGAGCATGAAGCCACAAGGCATGCCAGCGACTTCTCCAAGCGAATAATCAAAATGCCACTTGCTCATCCATCTGGCTCAGCTCTCGGAACGTCTTTTTTGAGGTTTGTTGCCAATTGTAAAAGCATTTATGCATTCACAATCATAGAGATTGCCAAGCTCAATGAGGCGTCTTTATGGCGAGGTTCTCGATAAGCGAGGGCGAGTACAAGCGTCGCATAGAACGAGTCAGAAAATTCTTGGCCAAACGCAGACTTGACGCATTGTATTTAGCCAACGCGACAAGCATGTTCTACTTGACGGGCTACTCGTTCATCTCCACTGAACGCCCGGCTGCATTGGTCATACCTTTTGATGGCAAGATCACTTTTCTCGGTCCGCTTCTGGAAAAAGACCACGTCCCACTGCAAACAACCGTCATCGAAGATGTCAGGACTTACCTTGACTACCCAGGTGAAAAGCACCCGATCAAGTACTTTGCCGAATTCTTGAAAGACATGGGCTTAGCGAAGAAACGCATAGGCACCGATAGTAAGGCCGGAGTCTCGGGAATGTGGGGATACAAGGGGCAACCGTTGACGGAAGGGCTTCGCGAAGCAACATTCTTGGACACAAGCGAGCTGGTTCCTTCTATGCGGCTTGTAAAATCCGAAGAGGAGACAGCGCTCATGAGAGAAAGCGCAAAATGGGCCAACCTAGCACAGACGCTGCTGCAAGAGTACGTTACTGAAGGCCTGTGGGATGCCGAAGTTGCCCTGGCTGCAACACAGGAAGCATCTGCAATCATGAAGAAGACTCTTGGACCAGAGTACATTCCTCTGCGGAGCACTTACCCCGTGAACGCCGGCTTCAGAGGGCAGATAGGCGAAATGAGCGCCATACCGCATTCAACCGCCACGCCGCGCACCATCAGGAAAGGCGACGTGATCATAGGCGAAGTCGCCGTGGACATGGGCGGATACAGCTGCGAACTGGAAAGAACCATGCTCTTCGGCAAGCCAACCCCAAAGCAGAGACGCTACTTCAACGTGATGGTTGAAGCCGTGGAAGCTGCCTTCCAAGCATTCAGGCGAGGCGCCAAGTGCAGCGACATTGACAAAGCGACAATCAACGTGTTCAAGAAAGCAGGGTACGCGCATCTTGTGAAACACCACACAGGGCACGGCTTAGGTTTGGAAGGGCATGAACCGCCGTGGCTGGACATCGGCAACGACGAACCCTTGCGTCCAGGAATGATTGTGAGCTGTGAACCAGGAATCTATGAAACTGGCTTTGCTGGGTTTAGGCATTCTGACACAGTTCTGGTGACTGAAGAGGGTGCAGAACTGCTGACCTATTACCCTAGAGACTTGGAGTCTCTGACGGTTTCCTGAGGCAAAGAACAATCGAAGTCAAAGGGGCTTACGAGGCTTTAAGGATAGTAATCTTGGTTCTGAGAATGCCTGCGCATACCGGACAAACCCTGCGTCTCTTGTTGCAGGGGAACTCTCTCTTGCAGCGGAGGCAAACCTGCACCAGCATGATCGACTTGCCGTTCAACATTCTCTGAGCCGTTTCTGAGAATGCTCTGTTCTCCACTTTCATTTTTCCCAATTGGGCGCAATACAGCAGATTTGCCAGCGACATGGACCAATCACCCTGTTAACAGCTTCTATCCTCTTTCAGTCTGTGGCCGAGTGAGTCTACCAAGAGTGCCACTTTATATGCTACATAGGTCAGCAGCACTGTCACTGCGACCTCAGCCATGTCTTCAACTGATCTGACGGGCTCACTTAAGTTCAAATGTGGCACTTCCATTAGTTAAGGCTTAGTACGCTAATGTCGCTGAGGTCGGTCAACGAGCTCATTTTGATGATGCCGTCTGAGATTGTGTAGAGTACGTCGCCGATGTACAAAACGCGTTTGACATGTCTCGTGTAGTTGCTCACGTCGCCATTTTCAATGTGTGTAATGGTGCCCATCAACTTGATCTCCTGACCTGCTAGCGTGACGGTGAATACGTAGGCTCCCTGCCAGACAGCTTCCCCCATGGCGTATTGAGGAACACCGTTTGGGTATTTGCTTTCGTTTATCTCTGCGACCAAGACTGGGATGGCGAGCAAATGCTTCTCTCCGTCAAACAGGAATGCCTTGTGATCGTTCAGGACCGGCGAGTCACTTCCCCGATCGCCTATTATGTACCTCGCTAGTTCCTTGGGGTCGGACACGTTTGTGACATCGAAAAGCGATATTTTCAGTCCTTGATACCATGAGAAATCTCCTTGCTCGGCTGCGACTGTCTCCTTGCCCGCGCCTATCACGTGGTTTTTGTCATACATGTGCATGTAGTCTGAATACCCTGTCACTTTCAGTTCTCCGAGGACCGCGGGATTAGCGCGCGCGCTAAGCCGCAGGGCTTAATGCTATGTTTCAGAACGCAATCGTACCAAAACTAGAACAGACCCGCCAAGAATCGTCGGCGATCACGAAGAGAAAAACCTGTGCCTAAATACGGCATATACGGTCAACGCAATCGCAAGGCACACAGCCAAAAGCTCAAAATCAGTGACTGAATACAGCGACAGCGTCGTGCGGGGAGTCTCAAGGCTGCGCGATTCTTTGGACATGAATCCTAGCGTCTGGCCGATTTCTTCATTTCTGATCTCAGCAAGCGGAAGCGGCAGGACCAACGTTAGCACTAGTCCAAGAACCACAGCAGCCACAGAGTAAACCAGTGCCTTCCTCATGCCTTTAGCCCCATTAAGGTGTAGGTTGTGCAGTGTCTTTTAATTCTACATTTTAGAACACTATGTTGAAACTTCATACAGGTTTGGCCCTCCACAATCTCATGGTTTCAAACCAAAGAATAATCGTCGCAATCAGCCCAAACATCATAGCGTAGAGGCTTGGGAATATTCCGGCCACAAGGCATAGAGTCAGGTAAGCTGTTAACATCGTCGAGAACAGAACAGAATAGAACAGATAGCGAGGAACGAGGAAACGGCCTACACGCGTGAAAAAACGCAGAATTCCTACTTTTACTTCTTTCTCAAGCACGTATTCGCCTGTGCCCTTCTTTTCAACAAGACCTAGGTCCTGCAGTTTTTCGAGGTGATGCACTGCTATGCTTGGGCTTGAAAAGTGGAGAGCCCGCTGAACCTCGCGAACGCCGACAGTGTGTGTGGGTTGTTGCACTAAGTACCAGTAGACGAGAAGGGTTTTTCCTTTCAGTGCAGACTCCAAAACGGCTTGGTCAAGTTCGTGAGGCGTTTTCGACATAATCCATCGTCAGGTAGCCCTTTGTCGGCAAGTGCTTAAAAATCTAGTCTAGTCTGCAAGCTTGATTTGGTGCGTCATCATATGGCAATCTATGAGTTGAGCTTGAGACTGTTAAAAGTTGATTCCTTTCCTTTCTGAGAAGTCATACCATTTCCAGACTTCTCTAATAGCCTTCTGAGAATAGCCCTCTTGCTTCAACATGAACCTAAAACTGAGGGGAGCTTTCAGTTCTGGCACACACCTAACGAAGGACTGTTGTGCGCTGCCAAAGTTAAGACTTCTGAATTCCCAGTACAGACACGAAGAAGATCGCAAATGCAGTTTTTGAAGTAAACAATCGGAAACACGACGATATCATGTTGGTGTTTGAAGAGCTTCAGGACATTGAAGACAAACCTTCTCACCTTCCTGAGGTATTTCGCAAAGCATTGAGAGCAGAGAATCTGACCCGTTACAAAACCAGAGAAACGATTGGCAAATCCGCTGATTTCGTTAGTGCCATTACAAGCATACATCTCGAGTGATTCGAGTTTCTGACAACGCTAGCGCGCGTTTCCGCAGTTTATCATCCTTTGCCGTCTGAGTAACTCTGAATTCTCATCCATATGTCAAGCTAATGCCTTTTCATCATCCGGCAACAGCCAATAGGCGAAGCGCAAATAAAAGTGTTCTTCAACAGAATCAGCGTGACTTTGAGTGCAAAGTTCAATCTATGCAGAGGGAGGGGGTAGGCATCACAGGGACGCTTTCTTTTCGAAACATCGCCTCCACTAGGCACCCACGTTCATGGACGATCTAGCAGCCTACAAAGGAATCGTCAAAGGTGGAATGTGTATTCTGGATTCAGATTAGGGGTTCATAAGACAGTTAAATATCTATAACCTATTTCTGTCCACGAACATTGGAGGAGAGCCGTTGAAACAACGTATCACTATTAAGCAGAGAAAAGAGTTGGAAGCCAGAATGGCCAAGGTTTTCCATAAAAACGTCAAGGGACTTTCAGCAGAATTGCAAAGAATATTGCTAGACGACCTTGTCACCGCTTTCCAAAATAGAATAAACGTGTTAATCAGAGCACAAGACAAAAGGACCTACTAATGCAGAGTAGCTAGGAACAAGACGTAGTTTGAATCCATAAAAGCTTTATATAAAGAAGGTTGAAATATGCCAAAAAGAGGTTTGGGGAATGCGTCGGTCCAAACTAGAAATGTATATTGACATACTCAAAGTGTTGGCGCACCGTGGCCCACTAAAGCTCACTCACATCATGTATAAAGCTAACGTTAACTGTAGCGTCCTCAAGGAGTACTTGGACTTCCTGATCAAACAGAGCCTTGTCGAAGAAAGAACAGTCGGCAAGAGAAGAGTCGTCTACGCAATAACCCAAAGAGGCATAACCGTACTCAAGTACTTCCGAGAACTGAAACAAATCCTGCCCATAGTCGAAGAACTCAAAAACAGAGCACCCGTACCATACTAGACTACTCCTCCAACGCTCATAAAACCAACCTTTCTTATTCCGCAATATTTTCAACACCACACATATGCTCAGCACCGAAACACACCTTTTATTCAAAGCCCCCATTCTAATCCTAATGACCAAACATGTTCGAACAAATAGCCCTGATCAGCGCACAGTACCTCGCAGCATTCTTCATCCTCATGATGCTGGGCATAATGACCTTCGGAGCCATCTGGGCAAAAACCACAGTAGCCAGCAAATAGCCGCTTCCTGAGTGACTCCGCATTCATTTTGTGAATAAGCACAGTCATTTCTTACCGCTGTTTCGTAAGACTTAATAAACGCTCCCTTCACTAACTAATTGTACACGCGTAAAACACAATGGGGACATCACGGTGGCTAGACAAGAAACGCTGGGCAAGAAGCCGTTGCAGATACTCGAGAAGATCAGAGAAAACCTTGAGAAGCTCAACGAAAAGATGGAGGTCATGATTGAACTTCAGAAGCATGGCAAAAAAGACTTTCAGCCGCTTTCCTCAGAAGCCCCATTGGATGTCATGACTCTGCTGTCCATGCCAGACCACCTCAGAAAGACGGCCATGGCGGCGTGCAGACTCGGCAGAGCCACAGCAGACGAGACCGCTGAACAGACACACCGGGCTAGAGCAGTCGAAAGCGCCTACTTGAACCAGCTTGTAATCATGGGCCATTTGAAAAAGGAAAGGAAGGGTAGAAAAGCCTACTTCTATGTTGACAGGGAAAGTCAAGGGTGAATGTCGTGGGGAAAATAATTGCCGTCCATTCATACAAAGGCGGAACGGGCAAGACACTCCTATCGGTGAATCTAGCGGCTGCCTTTGCGAAACGCGGCAAGAAAGTATGCCTGTTCGACCTTGACTTCCGTGCTCCAAGCCTTGCCACACTTTTGAAGGTTGAGAAGGCCGACCATTGGCTGAATGATTACCTGAATGGCACATGTGAAATCGACAAGGTACTGATGGATCTGACCGATAGAATTCACAATGGTGGCAAGTTGCTCGTCGGACTGGCCAACCCCTCAACAGAAGCAATCAGGGACATGTCTGCAAAGGACAGAAAATGGGAAATGCGCGCGTTAGGAAGGCTTCTAGCTCTCAGAAATTCCCTTCTAGACGGGAAAGGCATCGACTATCTGATTTTCGACACAAGTCCAGGACTGCAATATTCGTCGATAAACGCCATCGTGAGCTCAGACTTGGTGATTGTGGCAACAACCCTTGACAGATCAGATGTTGACGGAACCAAGCGTATGTTGAAGGAGCTTTATGAGCTGTTTGAAAAGAAGACCGAAATAATCTTGAACAAGGTTCTCGAAGCTCCAATAAGGTCAGGGAAAGATTTTCAAGCCAAAGTCAAGGACATCTACCAAGTTCCACTTCTCGGGATAGTGCCCTGTTTCTGTGACATCCTAAAAGCTGAGGGAAACACGATTTTCGCGGAGGAAAAGCCTGATCACCCGTTCACAAGAATCCTCGACGAGATGGCAAACACGATAGAGAAGTCAACTTAAACCGCTATTGGGCTGCAACTCTGTTTATGAGAAGGTAGACCTTGCAGAACTTGCACTTTTCATACTTTTTTCGTCGCATTGATTGCATATCATTCGGTTCAGTTCCCTGATTTCGGAGTTCATCGCGGTTGCCTCTATTCTTATGGATAATTGTGGGCGAATTGGGTAATATACCGTTTTCCGATTTCGTAATATTTCCTACAAAAAACTTATACAACACTACAAACATCCATAACACGTCATCAACAACACTCGGAGAACTGGTTATTGAGCAAATCAGCCATCATTCTTGCAGGCGGCTTCTCCAGCAGACTCGGACAGGACAAGGGGCTACTCCAACTGGCAGGTAGACCTCTCGTGAGGCATGTTCTGGATAAGCTAGGCAGAGTTATTGACGAAAAGATGGTGATTGTCACCTCCAAGGCTCAAGTTGAGAAATACGCGAAGGTCGTGGGTTCAGACGTTAGCATTGTGGTTGACTCCGCTAACCTACATTGTCCTCTGGTTGGTGCGCTGGTAGGATTGGAGAAAACTTGCAGTGAACACACACTTCTTCTTCCGTGTGACACGCCATTCGTTTGCAGGGATGTGATTTCACTTCTGTTCGACCTTTGCATCAGTAGGAACGCTGTCATCCCAAGGTGGCCAAATGGCTATGTAGAGCCTTTGCAGGCGGTTTATGCGGCTAAACCTGCCATGGAAGCCGCAAAGAACGCTCTAAGCGAAGGGAAGATGAACATGCAGTCTATGGTTGACAAGCTGCGGGGCATACGCTACGTCTCAACGCTTGTGCTTGAGCAGCTTGACCCTGAGCTCAGAACATTCTTCAATGTTAACGGTCCTTTGGATCTGAGGAAAGCTGAAAACATGCTTAGTCACAAGAGGCAATGATTCTTGGCAGGTTTGAGGCTAGTTTCTGTGCGTTGCTTTTGATTGCTTCGCGTATTCTTCTGTTTCTGAGAAGAGTTTTTCGATGTCCTGTTCGGAATGTGCTGTGCTCAGAGCAGCGTTGTGCGTTGGCAGAATGAATATCCCGTTTGCTATCAGGTTCAGATGGTAGTCGAGAAGTCTGTTCCTATCTGTCTTGAAGGCAGTAGCTGCATCTTTGACCTGCCCTTTCGTGAAGTG
>JALHSY010000189.1 GCA_022865455.1 Candidatus Bathyarchaeota archaeon | reverse complement strand
ATCGGAATTACCACCTCAGCAGGTGGGTACGTGTATTTTGTGAGTAGGGCTCTCATTTGTTCTTCAACGGTTTTCTTCACCGACTCACCAGCCATCATAGTAGCGCGCGCGGATAAAACTTTACCCCAACCAACCAACCAATACGACCACGCACTGGCTGCGGAAAAGTGCAAGCTGCTAGGCAGCATACTGGATTCAGACAAAATTTCGGTCCCAAACTATTCAGAAACTATTCTTTTCACAATCATTCTGGCCAAGGGGATCACTAGTAAGCTTGTCGGCAAAGCTACAGCGAAACCGATAGCCCAGCCCATCAAAAACCTCTGAATGAACCCCGATGTCCATCCAGAATTTATTGTCGTCATCGTAAAGGTCATAGTCGTATCCAAGGCTACCGTCATGATTATCGCCGTCAACAACTGAGAATATTTCTTGTCTATTTTCAAAACACCAACCTACAATACGCCATCTTATCGACACAGTTACATCTGTTCATATATTTCTCTTTCTGGTTTCTCCTTAGAAATCTGTTATTCAAACCGACATGACGAGATTTGAACAGAGTTGTTTGGGTTTGGGATAAAACTTTACCCCAACCAACCAATGAATGCGGAAAAGTTATAGCTGAACCGCCAAAGACTAGTGACTGCTCATGACTGATTCAAGATTTTTGTAGCAAGGTTTTCGCATTGTTCTTCAATATCGGTGATTTTGGAGGCGTCGTTTGGGTCTCGAGCAGCTACACTTAGTGACCCTACGTGGTCTAGTTCGAACAACCCAGCAATCGCTTTAAAGTAGTCTTCGACTTTTCCTCTGGATGTGATGCCTTCTTGTCCACCAACTTGCCCTACTACTACGCTCGCAAATCGTTTTCCTTTGATTTTGCCATAAAGAGGATACATACGATGGATGAAGTTCATGGCTAACGACGTAGGAGCATCCATGTAGGTTGGAGAGCCAAGCACGACTGCGTCGGCAGAAAGTATCTTGTTATAGGTTTCTTGCATTTCATCTTTGATGTGACATGCGCTTGTTTTTTCACATGACAAACAACCATCGCATATCTTGATATTCTTATCCTTGAGCGTAATCAGCTCTGTTTTGCCACCACGTTTCTCAGTTGCCCTCATCAACTCTCTCATCAACCATTCAGTATTCCCTTTCCTCGGACTACCACATATCCCCAGTATCTTCAAGTTTAATTCCTCATTATTGCTGTTAGGGGGATTTGCATATAAGGCTAAGCACAAATCCACAAAACTGAAAGTGCGGAAAAGTTAAAGCTGTCCAATGGCAAACAGCTAGGTTGGTGTTCAGATTGCTTGAAGGAAAAAGTGTGAATTTGAGAGTTATGGAAAAAGAGGACTTGCCTCTATTTGCAGAATGGCTTAGTAGTCTTGAGGTCTTGGGTGAATACAATCCCCTTCGACAGATTTCTAGACAAGAGACAGAGAAGATGTTTGAGAATGACAAAGCGTATGAAATGAAGGAGTTCATCATAGAGAAAAAAGACGGGGCCAAAATCGGTTTTATGGTCCATTTTTGCGTCCTGCACCCATTTTGTGGCAAGCAACTGGAAATCGGCTATGCTCTAGTTCCGAGTGAAAGAGGGAAAGGTTACTGCACAGAAGCTACGAAGATAATGGTGGACTACCTGTTTCTATCAAGAGACACGATGCGTGTTCAAGCTTCTACAGATGCAAGAAATCTAGCTTCTCAGAAGGTTTTGGAAAAAGCAGGTTTCAAAAAGGATGGAACGATGCGTAAATACTTTTTTCTCAGAGGAGAACTGAGAGATGTTTACGTGTATAGTATCCTCAGAGAAGAATGGAAAGAACCAAAAATACT
>JALHSY010000031.1 GCA_022865455.1 Candidatus Bathyarchaeota archaeon | reverse complement strand
GAAAGTAAGTCAAATCAAGTAGGATGTTTAGCGCGGCGTCTCTTGAGTATGAAAACTGAACCAGTGACCACGATGATTATGGCTACGATTGCGATGATATAGATTATGTAGCCAGGCGGCTGTGAGGATTGTGAATCTGCAACTGTTAAGGTCGCTTCAGAGCTTGTAGCCTCGAGATAGGTTGCGTTACCAGACCATGTGACCCTAACCTTGTATGTCCCAGCTGTTGTACACGTCCAGCTGTACGAGTAGACGCCATTACTAGCAGTCACATTTGCAAGGTCGTTCCAACTGGTTCCGTCGGTGCTTGTCTGGATTCTGACAGGCACTGATATTGAGGCATTGATGGTTCCACTTATCGTGACGCTGTCGCCCTTGCTTATGGAGTTCCTTGAAAGCTGACAAGTAATCATTGTAGGAATATTAGACACCCCTGCGAATGGAACCTGGCTGTGCATGACTCTGATGGTGGGATCGCTCCTGACGGCGGTCGTCACGCCGTAGGTCAAGTCGGTAAATCTCTGGGAGCAAACTTGCTCTTTTTGAAAAGAGAAGAGAGAGAGAGAAGAGAAGTATGCAATTGCCGTTTTATTCGGAATTTGGGTAGCGCCTTGCACCTCCGTATAATTGTCATCCAGAGTCATGTCTGCAAGGGAGTACTGTATGCCTCCCGTGCCTTCGACATTAAAGTACAAGCCGGTTTGAGTCACACTGGTGGGGGGAATCTCGACCGCACCACCACCAGTCGATTGGTTAAAGAGGTTGACGTTATAATCGAAGTTTAGCGAGAATTTCGTGTTGGGCGGAACTGGTGAGCCGTCACTGTAGTACAGTTGCATATTAGTGAGGTTTGCGTAGGTTTCCGTCTTGATCGTGAGCTTTGTCCAGTCGGCGATGAAATGCTGGGTGAACACGAGGGTGACCGAGGACGCGTCCTTGTCGTAGGTCTGCAGCGCGATGTCGTGGAACGTGATTACATTCGTGAATGTTGGGACGTTTCCCACGTAGGTGACGTTACTGGTCACCATGTCAAAGGAACTGCAATTATAGAGATTTATCGGAATAACGTCGCCCGAGCAGTTGATGTAGATATGAGGGTAGTTCCAATTCGTACCGGACATCAGCGTAAACTGGAAACATAGCCAACTTCCCGAAACATACGAAAAAGCTTGACCTTGATATTCCAGAACGAGGCCGTTGGTTGTGTCAATATACTTCCTTACATCAAAACTAAATGTGAAATTTAAGGCCGATGATGGGTCGGCAAATGATGATGGGTAACCAACCCCCATAGCGTAACCTCCGAGGAAAACTGCATCACCAGCATTCGGTGTCCCCGTTGAGATCTCAGGTGCTGGCACTTTTTGGCTAGTGGTTACTGACACTGGCTCAGAAGGCACCGATAGTGGTACGTAAGCACTGTCTGTTACTTTTACCTCGAAGGTCCAAACTGGCGTAGTAGCCGTGTCGTTGGGCGTGAAAGTATAGTTTGACGAAGTTGCGCCTGGAATCTCTAAGTAATTCCCATTAGGATTCATTTCATACCACTGATAGGTGTAGGGCGGGGTGCCACCAGAAACCTCACCGCAAGTCAAAACAGTACTCGGGTGTAGTACATTTATCACGCTACTTGAAGCAGAGGGAGGCATAACCTTCATCGAGGGGTTAACCGAAACAGTCGCAGTATTAGACGAGGCACTTGCAGGAATCATGGCGCTGTCATTTACCACCAAATAAATTGAGACTATATCAGCAGCAGAAGGAGCGAAAGTATGGGTTGAACCGTTAGCGCCAGAAACAGGTGTACCGTTCAGATACCACTGATACGAGTGTGGGGCTGTACCTCCAGAAACGTCGGAAGTGAAGATCGTAGACTGACCGACATCCATCACGATGAGAGAAGGAGAAATAGACACAGAAAGCGCGGGTTGACTGGAAGCATAAAACTTGCCGTCAGGGGAAATTATCATGGGAAATATCGAGCAAAATAATAAAATGATTAGAATAAGGCATACGATCGCGCCTTTTTTCGTTTTCTTTCCTTCTAAACCCGAATAATTTGGTTAAGAATCAATATTCCTTTTTTCTACTTTCTTTCTAGTGAGTTGCACTCATACAGAAGCATACTTATACAGAAGTATGAGGCTGCTTTTATCACTTACTCTGCCCTAGCTGAGCGCGCGCTGTGGTATCAAGACTCTAGAAAAGCTGGATAACGAGAATTATTAGAGCAGTGAACGCGCCAGCCGTTAACATCGCTATTCCATAGAACCAACTGCTTTCTTTCGCCACTCTCCCAAGATATATGCCCAGCAGGAAGATTATGACTAGCGAAAGCACCAAAGAGGAGATATAAGCGCTAGGTATCGACATCAATCCTGCTGAAGCAATCATGAAGGGCATAAGTGAGATAACAGCGGTCAAGGCTGGAGATAATCCGTCTATGAGCGCTACATAGAACGCAACGAATCTTGCAGCTTCATAATGTATCGCGTCAACATTATCATTTGTTGCTTTCTCCATCTCTTTCAGGTGGCCTTCTCTCTCGGCCTTCTCAGCAATGAAAGCTCCGAAAAAACCCGAGAACCCCATTGCCAAACTGGCTCCTAGCCCAGCCAAAACAATTGTTCCAGCTCCGACATCTCCAGCGACCCATGAACCGAGAACTATCCCGAACACGGTCATTGCGCCGTCAAAACCATTCAGAACAAAGTATCTTCTCGCTATGCTACTTGCCTTTGTTACGTGCAGGTAGACTCTCACTTTTTCGGCAACACGCGACAACTTACCCAAAGCGTATCTCTTCACCGCGGAAACTGAAGCCAGTTTGCGCAGGTTGGGTTCCATTATCTTGTTGTTTGTTAAAAGGCTTACCCTTGATCGCGCGTGCGCTCTGTGCAGAGACAAGTCAAAATGAACAGACTCTGCCGATTGAACGCTACGACAAGGATTATTTGCTAAACATGACTATGTGACGATTGGGATTTGGACGTGAAGACGCTGAGGATTTCTGATGGGGCTCCTGTGCAAGCGTTATTCTTAGACTATGATGGGACAATAAGTCCTCTAAGTGTTCTCAGATCTGAATCTAACGTGTCTTCAGAGAACATGGCGGTTCTTTACCAGATCAGCCGTCAAATACCTGTCGCTGTAATAACTACTAAGGATCTTGCGTTTGTGGTCAAGAGAACGCCCTTTGCTCATGCGTGGGCTGGTTTAGGAGGCTTGGAAATCAAGATTGGTGATGTGCTAACCAGGGCATCCTGCCTAAGAAAAATGAAAACCCGTTTGACTATGGCGTTGAAATATGCGAAGGGTTTTTCCGGTAATGACTTAATAATTGAAGAAAAACGAGATTCCGATGGAACCACCGTAGCTTTCTCTGTTGATTGGCGACAGGCCGTAGACAGATGTAAAGCGCAAGAGAAGGCTTTGAAGATAGTTTCCTACTGTGAAACATTGCCTATAGTCTCGATTAAATATGAAGGGCAACCTTTCTTCGATGTTTTTCCATGTCCTGTTAACAAGGGTAAAGCCTTATTAAAATTGAAGCAGAAACTTGGCTTGCGCAACGGCATTTTATACATGGGTGACTCGAGTGTTGATAATGCAGCATTCGAGGCAGCAGATATTGCGGTAGGGGTAATACATGAAGAAACACCGGATAATCTTGTTTGTGAGTACTACGTGAAATTTGAAGACGTAACCACCTTTCTCCAAGATCTATTGAAAAATCGTTTTCGCTTCAGCCTAAAATTATCCATGATTCTACATAGAACCCAAGCGGTTCAATTCATTCGACGAAGAAAATTTACGTGAAGTAATTTAAGAGCTCTGGATACAGTTTTTTTACGCTCCAGTTGTGCTTTTCCTTCTGAATATTTTCTTGCATCTTTGTTATTTGTTGTTGATTCGTCATTAGTTCCAATATAGCTTGGGCCAAGTCTTCGGCTCGATACATATGCATTTTGAAAAGCACAAGATTCGCAAAGTTAGACCACGTTATTTTACTTAATGGCACAAGGATCCCGCTTTTTCCGTGCTCAATAACTTCGTTGAATGGCGGTGCATCCACTGCTATCACTGGTTTGTTAAATCGGAAAGCCTCTAATATGGGAAGCCCAAAACCCTCGCTGTAGCTTGGTTGCACATAGACGCTGCATAGCTTGTAGAAAGCATTCAATTGGCTTGGACTCAGTTTTCCAAAAAGATTTGTCAGCCACAAGTGCTTGAATTTAAGATCCTCGGCCATCTTTGATATGTTGTAGTAACCCGTTGGTTCAGAGTGCAAGATTAAATAAGTGTTTTTGATTTCTTGTTCAACTAAGTGGTAGCCATAAAGTAGATTGTCTAACCCTTTTCTTGAATGATTTGCAGAGGCAGTGAAAATTATCTTTTTGTTTCTGAGCTTTTTCTTCAGAACCTTGTAAAATTGAGTATCAACTCTTCGGTCATCCATGTCTAGCCCATGGTGCACCACACCAGCGACTGGAATTCCGATTTCTTCGAGCATTTGTTTCACAAAGTTGCTGACTGCTACAATCTTAATCTGCTTTGCAACCTCGAGGCTTGCCTCGTCTACGAAGCTATGGCCTTCTGTTGTCCCATAGAAAACTATGTCACTTTGCCCAAGAAATTTGTTTAAGAAATTGAGTGTTTGATGGAAAACCGTGCCTATAAAGAGAATGTTTCCCCCCGGTTCTACGTTAGTCCGGTCGTAAATTGTACAACTGCAATAGCTGCTAAGAGCCTTTCTCACCTGCATTGCCACATTCCTAAAAGATGGCCAATCCATTTTTGTTACTATCTTCACTCTCACTTTCATCCTCGTTACTCAGTTATTTCGTTAACTAAATTATTCTTATCCTTGATTTCATATGATAAAACGCAAAGCTCTCCGAGCGCACAGACTTTTGCACACTACCCAACGTCAAAATGGATTACCTTTTTAAACATCTAAAACGATACCCCTTCCCTTGTAAGTAACTTTGAAGTGAATCAAAAGGATGCTAAGAAAGCGAATAGGAGTTATGATGTACCAGACGAGCAAGAGCAAGGGACAAGAGTTAGTTGCGCAGAGAATGGTACGCGAATTTATCAAGCTTGGACATAAAGCGTATCTTATCACCAGCGTCTATCATGACGGCGTAAAAGTGGTTTTGCCAGAGAACTTGAGGAAAATTGATGGATACTTGTATACGGAAGACAGCGAATTGCGCATACCTGTAATCAGAGTGGATAGTTATGTTGCAAGATGGCCTCCTCGTCGCATAGTTTTTAGAGATTTTATTTCGACACTGGAAAAAATCGTTGACAAATTCCAGCTTGATGTTCTTATCACTCACAGCACGTTATGGAATGGCCCGGAAGAAGTTGCCAAGTTTATAGAATGGCGGCGCGACATGAAAAATATAGGTGGATACCAAGACCCTTTAGTGTTCTGTCATATGTCTCATTTCCAAGAGCCCTCACCTAAAAGATACTCTTTGACCGAACGATCCTTCAGAATTGCTTGGAACAGGCTTACACTTCCACAGATCTTTTCAACTGCTAACCTTATCCTCGTCGTTACACCTTTAGAGAAAGAAGCCAAAGTTAAGATGGGCGCCGAAGCTGAGAAGTGTTTCCTATTTCCAGGTGGCGTTGACGACGAAGTGTTTCTACGTTACGCAAATGTCGATGTTAAAAGCCTCCTTAAACGGCTTAAAATCGAAGAGAGCGCAAAAATAGTATCATATCTTGGAAGCCTTGAGGAGCGCAAAAACCCCCTTGCTATCTTGAAGGTAGCTGGGAAGCTTCACGAAAGGAAGGATATTCACTTCGTCATAGCCGGAAAGGGCGATTCATCTTATGCTAAAAAGGTCATTGAGGCAGTTAGTAGTCTGCCCAATGTAACGTACCTTGGCGAAGTAAGTGAGCAGGAGAAAGTGCTGCTTATCAAAGCTTCTTACCTTAATATCCTCTTGAGCCAGTTAGAAGCGTTGGGGTTAACGCAACTTGAATTCATGTATTCGGGTGTTCCAGTGATTACCTCAGCAGTTGGAGGACAAGCATGGCTTATCCGAAACGAAGTAGAAGGCATCCACGTAAACGGACCAGATGACATAGAAGGCTCAGTAGCCGCGATTACTAGGCTAGTTGACAATTCGACCCTCTGGAATACGCTCTCAGCCAACGCCCGGGAAAGGGCGATGAGCCTAACTATATCTATGTTGACAGCGGAGCTTGATGAAGCCATAACAAAAGAGTTAATCAAAGAAAGAGGCTTAACCACGATGCCGAGTGAGGTCCGCGCTACTCTAGCAGAACCGGAGAATGTTTTGAAGAGCTGGTCATCTGGTAGCTGGGGAGTGATAGCTACAGGACGAAGGCTCTTCATTAAGAGAGGCGTCATTTCTAGAAAGGTTACTGAAATACCTTACGCAAACATCTCTTCAATAGAGTATACGAGACGATATTCGTGGAAAACTCTTGTTATTGGCTCGGCGATTTCTCTACTCCTTTTTATTGAACCCTTTTTAAGACCGATTTTTTCAAGGGCCTTCATCCTGAGGTTTGAAGAGATGGTGCGTTTTCTCTTTCCAGAGGCATTTCTGCAATCTCCAGTTTTAGAAGTATTCTTGGACTTTATGCCTATGCTCCCCTTTCTAATAGCGGTGATCGCATTTACAGTTCAGGCAAGAACCGGATTCACCCTTCGAGGGCCTGGGATAGATGCGTTGTATCTGCCTCGTAAGTTTCGAGAAGCCATAGCTTTCATAAGAAATATTCAAAACGGACGACTTGAAGAAAAGAAATACGATCGTCCACAAACAGAATGAGCAGAAGCCGCTAAATCGATGGTAAATATCGAATTTGAGTGGAGTAGTCTAGCACGGGCTCCAGACTTCGCACGAATTTTCTTGACTACGCTTTTGCAACAAAACAAAAGTGGAGACTACCTAAAGGTATGTTGAGAAGAACATCGCTTGTAACAAATGACTTAGCGCGCGCTGACCGAAAATTCTTTTAGACATTCTTGTTAAGATGATGGTACAGGTGTAAATGACATGACAGCCAAGAAATCATTATTGAAATTCGTGTTGCCAGCGTTTGGCTTTTGTTTCTGCGTAGCCATAGGAATTTTCGTTTACACATCAACAGGTGAAGAGTGGTTCGCTGCAGTCGGGATTGGGGCTGGATTCATAGTCTTTTCAGCAATTGGAGCGTACATCGATGTGAAAAAGCCCAAGTTTCTAGAGGGGGTATCTTTCGGGTTTCGTACTTTCAGACTATCCTAGCGCATGCGATTTACTACGCTTTATAGCGCGCTATTTCTTATGTTTATCATATTCTGCAGGGAGTTCAACGTTCCGTTTCTCTCTCCTTTTCAGTTCCTTATCTCTCTGCAATTTCACGTGGTGTTTATGATCTATAGCTTTCTCTTTCTTGCCTTTGGGCACAATTCATTCTCCTTGAGACGTTAGACTCTGTTCTTACGTCTACAAAAATTGCGCGCGCTATTGAATTATCGATTGACAACAGGCATGAGACCGCATTATTGAAAGTCAGAGGAACTGTTCATTATAATATCTGTGAACCTCGTCTTCGCTTTCGTTTGAGGAAAAAGCGCCGACAGTTAACAGACCTCTCAGTAAGAACCAAAAGTGCCTAAGAGTTAACTGAACTCGCGATCATGTTGTTAATTCCTTTGGGGAGAAATAGAAAAAGATTTTTGAAAAATTGAGGATGGAGGAGAAGGGGAAGTACCAGTCTAAGTTTTCGGTGGGCCAGCATCTGTCGCCGTGACAGTTAGACTCGGCCACAACTTTTTTGCGGTGATCTTCGCAACCCAGTAGACCCAAACTGTAAGCCCTCCGTTGCCGAGCCATTGAGCGATGTCAGTGTAGGCCCAGCCTCCGTATATGGTGGCTACGCCGATTATCAAGCTAATCAGGGCTGTCGATATGAACTCCTCAAGTTTGAAGTTCTGTGGCGTTGCTTGTTTCATGTATCCGAGCAAGCACGTGGTCAACCCGACCATGATCGCGACGGGAGCCGCGTAACCCACCGACTTAAACACTTCGTAAACAGGCTCAAACGACCCTGGCCCAACAGGAGCCATCTCGTTTCCTTGGGCGAAGGCTAAACCGACAAGCCCCGCTGAAGTCGCGATAATAGTCGCAATGAAGACCAGCGCAAAAGCCATTTTCCCTATGCTATTCACCTCCTAACCCAGTTTGAAAGCGATTTCTTCAGATCGGGTGAGAAGGGTTTCTTGCGCAACTGTCCTCTTCTGTTGAGCTCCTCTCCTGCTCTGGCTCTCTACTTCGGGGAGCTTTTCTGGCCAGCCTAACGCTTTCAGTTCCTTGATCATCTTCTCTGCCTCTGCAAAGTTTGTCTTGGCGGCTTTCAACGACGCATAAACCATTGGCGGGTCCAGGTTCAGTTTGCGTGCGATTTTGTAAGCTGAGAGCCCTTGCAGGTAGAGTTTCAAAATCTCGAACATTTCAGAAGTTATGCGCAAGCAAATCGTCATGTTTCTTTGGCTTTTATTCTATTTAACCGTTATTAATGCTTCATTTGATTAAACGAAGTCATAATAACCCTCTTTTTCAAGTTGCATCATCTAGGAATAGAAACGGTTGTCTAACGCTTACTGTGAGCCTTCCAGCGTTTCAGCACGTTCTTTCCCGGAACAAAGACGGCTGCGGCAATGACGGTCGTCCACAAGCCGCTTTTGTCCCCCGTTGCTGATTGGGTCACGTTTGCTGTTTTGATTATCATTCCGCTGGTCTTGAAGAGTTGCTCTTTTTCGTGCCAGGCGATTTCAGGGTCAAACTGAATTCCCATTGTCGTCGCCAGCATTGTCGCCGCCAAATCTTCTGCGTAGTCTCCCGCCTTGTCATCCGGCTCTCCGTAGGAATGATGTTCAGAGAGGTAACCGTAATCATTTTTGCCTGAAGGAATTGCGACGCCTATCGATGAAGCAATCAATCGGTGCGATTCATTGGTGGAGTTTCTGGCTAGAACAATGAAGGTTATCTCCCCAGGCCTTATCATTTTCAAGCCTCGTTCTCTCGAAATCAGTTTGCACCCGGGCGGAACTATGCTTGAAACGCTCACGATGTTGCAGTGCTGTATGCCTGCGTCTCTCAGAGCTAACTCAAAAGATTGCAGTTGCTCTTTATGCTTGCCTACACCGTTGGTCAAAAAGAAGTATTTCGGAATCATTTTGCAATTTCGGAATAGAATAAATAGAATAAGCTTATTAGTCTTTTGTTTTTTAAAAAAAGTGTACTAGCGCAAAGGAAAAGAGTAACGGAGCTTTATGCTCGATTAATTTGAGGTCTAACCAAGTGAAACCATATCAAAGCGTGTTTAGAGACGAAACAAAGCTTGATATCAACTACGTTCCATACAAGCTTCCCCATCGAGACAGAGAACTGCGCCTGCTCACCGAGTTTTTCAGTTTCGCACTTCAGTCGCCAGATAAGATGGCTCAAAGGGTAATGATAACAGGCGACGTTGGCACAGGCAAAACCGTTCTTTCTCAACGTTTCGGCGCCGACATAACCCGCGAAGCAAGCAAGCGCGGCATCAATCTCCGATACGTTCATGTCAACTGCCGTGAATACCGGGGAAGCCTCTTCCTTATCCTCCAGCACGCAGTTTCGGTTTTCCATCCCAACTTTCCAAGGCGCGGCTATTCTGCAGAGGAGCTTCTGCGGATTCTTGTACAGATGTTTGATGAAGAAAACGTCCACGTAATACTGACCTTAGACGAGTTTGGCAGCTTGGTTGAGAAGGAAGGCTCAGAAGCAGTTTACAAGTTGACTCGGTTGCAGGAGACAAGACAGAACAAGCCTCAGAGGCTCTCGCTCATATGCGTCCTTAGAAACCTGAAAGAAATTGAATCACTGGACGCGAGCACAAGAAGCACCCTACAGACTAACATAATAGGCCTAGAAAAGTACTCAAGACAACAGCTGACAGACATCCTCAACGACCGTGTCTCACTGGCCTTCAAGCCCTCAACTGTGCCCGAAGACACCGTAAGCCTGACGGCTGAACTTGCCTTCTCTGAAAATGGAAACGCTCGGTTCGGAATTGAGCTGCTCTGGCGAGCGGGAAAATACGCGGATGCTGACGAACTGGGCACCGTGTCACCAGAGTGTGTTCGAAAGGCCGTTTCGAGCATCGTCCCAGCAATGCGCAAAACTGATTTAGCCTCTCTAAACTTCCATGAAAAACTCCTCGGTCTAGGTACAGCTAGGCTTTTCGAGGAAAGCCAAAAGTCGCAAGTGTCTCTTGCAGAAGCGGAACAGGCTTACGCTGTCGTGTGTGAGGAATTCAACGTGCAGCCTCACAGTCACACGCAACTGTGGAAGTATTTGCAGACCCTTTCAACAGTTGGCATAATAGAGACAGAGGTTTCAACAGTTGCGCCTAGAGGAAGATCAACACTCATCCGCCTGCCTAGAATCCCAGCTCGCGAACTT
>JALHSY010000188.1 GCA_022865455.1 Candidatus Bathyarchaeota archaeon | reverse complement strand
GCGTCCAAGCATTCCTACGACTCTACGTCTACCAAACCCGAATAGCCAAAAACTGGGCCAGATTTGGCATCGAAGAAGCCGAAAACATAGCCAAACAAGCCCGCTCCATCCTCGGATGGGGGACTCTGCACGAAGTCGAAGACGTTCTAGGAGTGCTGTTGACACAGGAACCCACAACGGTATTCGAAAACTTGAGGGACTCCGAGAAAATCGGACTTCAGACCTTTCATCCGCCATGGTTCGTAGACTACTGCTTCAAGCTCTTCGGTCGATCAGAAACCATAACCATGCTGGAAGCAGACATACAGCAGCCGCCGACGTACATAAGGTTGAACACGCTCAGAGCGGATGAAAGCGAAATTCAACAGAGGCTCGCACAGGAAGGCGTAAGAATCGAGAAGGTTGAGCAGCTGAAACATACCTACAAGGTTGTTAACACGAAACAGCCTCCAACACAAACCAAAAGCTTCCGAGAAGGCTTCTTCTACGTTCAAGACAAGGCAAGCTGCTTCGCCGCCGAAGCCGCAAACCCCACACCTGAAATGATGATTTTGGATGTTTGCTCAGCACCAGGAGCCAAGACAACTTATCTTGCGCAGTTGATGAAGAACCAAGGCGCTGTCCTTTCCATTGACTATTCAAAGCGCAGAACTGAAGTGTGGAAAAGCGAAGTCGCACGCATGGGAGCTGAGATTGCTGAGCCGATAATTGCAGATGCGCGCCACCACCTACCGCTCAAATCAGAGGCCGATGTAGTCGTGTTAGATCCGCCCTGCACGAGTACGGGCGTGTTTAGAAAGCTGCCGTCAGCCAAATGGAGACTCACGCCACAATCCATTGATAGAATGGCGGAGATTCAATGGCAAATGCTGGAAAGCTGCGCAGAAAAAGTCAAGACAGGCGGAACACTGGTTTATTCAACATGCAGCATTACCGTTGAGGAAAACGAAATGCTGATTGAACGGTTTCTCAAAACGAACCCAGGGTTCTCGCTCGCCGAGATAACACCGAAGATTGGTTTCCCGGGCTTGAGAGGACTGGACAGGTGTCAAAGGCTTTATCCGCACATTCATCAATGTAATGGTTTCTTCATCGCGAAACTCGCCAAAGAAGAATAGAAAGCCACTGGCTTTTCATTTTGAGGCTTTTTCTAAGCAACACATTATCTCAAAAATTACTTTTGCCGCTTGAATCGCCGAAACTCCTTGATCATAATCAGGCGCGATCTCAAGAACGTCAAAGCCTACGACGCGCTTGTCGCAGATACCGCTCAGAATGTCGAGCAACACGTGCATTTCAAGACCATCAGGCTCAGGGTTCTGCACAGCTGGGACGTAAGCAGGGTCAAGAACGTCCATGTCAACAGACAGGTAGATGTTCTCGTATTTTGCCAGCTTTTCCTTTAGCTGTGTTGTAACTTGCTCGCTCCCTTGTTTTCTGATTTGCTTCGTCGTGAAGAACTCTAGTTCTGCCTTCTTTGCGTATGCGAGTTCTTCCTTGCAGCCCGCTCTTGTGCCGACTTCGATGATTTTTGCTGGTTTTGCTTCTTCGTTTATTCGGCGCATGAAAGTCGTGTGAGACAATCTCAATCCTAGAAACTCGTTGCGCAGGTCAAGGTGTGCGTCAAAACTCACTATCGCCGTTTTTGAGGCTTTGTCTCGTAAACCTTTGGCGATGCCAAGCGTTATCGTGTGTTCTCCGCCAATCGTCACTTGCACCTTTCCGTCTTCCACTATGTCCTTTGTGACAAGTTCAAGCGTCTCCAGAGTTTTTCTCGTGTCAGCTGAAACGTGCAAGTCTCCAAGGTCATGCAACCTCAGGTTCTCAACATCTAGTCCTGTGCGGAAACTGTAAGTCTCAATGTTGAGCGATGCCTGTCGGATTGCGGTGGGTCCGAACCTTGCCCCAGTCCGATAGGTGCTTGTAACATCGAAGGGAACGCCGAGAATCACGTAGTCTGCTTCTTTGTAGGGGTTCTGGAAGCCGCCGAACACGTTTGATTGAGAAACAAAAAGCTCGTGATGGCTCATTTGGCGCTCTTCCCTCTCATAGTGTGCTATTTCTCTGCTGCTAGCTCTAAACTCTTTCGTTGCTTCACGTTATGATAGAAGCCAGTTGATTCCTCTGCGCTGGCGCATGTCAAGACAGGTTTCACTTTTATGCTTGAAGACAAGAGCATTGCCAACACACTGATCTATACTCAATTGATAGAGTTTGAAGGAGACGAGTATTCATCTGCAGTGGCTCACAATGTCGATGAGGCCAAGAAACTAATCGAAGTCGGATTTGAGTACGTCTGTAACCATGATGAAAAAATGCTATTCAGAAAAAGAAAATAGGACAAAACTTTTTGTGCGCTCACTTCTGCGCTGTTTCCAGTGCTATTGGACAAAGGTTTAATATGACAACTGAAAACAGGAAAGAGATTAAAAAGTCTGCCCAAGAGGAGTACGAGAAGTTGTCTGACTGTCAAAATGACCAACTTGAAGAGGCAAGAGCCGAGTTGTTGCGGCATTATGTTGACCTGCAGACTTCCCAGAGCACTCATTTGATTGGCTTTGTGGCTGGCATATTCACACTAGTAAGCGCTGTATCTTCCAATGACCGTCTCTTTAAGGTTTTCACTGAAGGAAGTGGGATAATCATTTCATTTCAACTTCCTCAGTGGCTTGGTTTTTGGCTCTTCTATGGTGCAGTTATGGTTCTATTATTTTTCGTTTTGAGATCTGTGTTTCGATTTACCGTTTTTGGCTATCTATCAGTCTATGTAGTGCTAGTGACGCAAAATGACATTGGCAATGCCCAAGAGCCACCCGTGATAAGTAGAGTTCAAGTAGCTACGGCCGCTCGTCTTAGAACTGCCAACAGAAAGAGCTTTGGCTTTCCTGCTATGTGGTTCTTGGCGACTTCTGATGGAAACGAAGAATGTAAAGGCTGGGTCGTATGTGCTCTGCTTGCCCTTGTATTTTCTGCAATCTTGATAGGGCTAATTTGGTAGTGCGCGTGCTCTCCTACCTAGATTCTTTGGTTGCTTGAGATACTTGCTTCAGAATTCCCTCTCCCATGAGTTTTAGCTGTTCAGGAGAAAAGCTGTAGCCATTGTCGTATGATGTTATAGAGTTGACCAGTTTATCAAGTGTTACAACTTCGACTTCTGGGTCGACTATCTCCAATTTTACGTCAGGATTTGAAAAAACAACAATAGGCTTAACCCAAACTTTCAAAGTTTCGAAGACTCCAGAAGCCTTGATTGCTTTGTTGACCCAGAACGCGTTACCCTTTGCTTGGCTGCTCGGACTGCGTTTTAAAGGAAAAGGAACTCGCCAGAAACCGCTTTTGTAGGTAACCCTGCCGCGATAGTGCTTGGTCTCTATAGCAAACACTCCCTTTGGTCCCAAAACAACATGGTCTATGTTCTCTTTTTTGTTTCTATCATTAATGTAGAGAACATCGTTTACTAAATAATAGTCGTCGTTGAGTCTAGACTTAAGAACTTGAGTTACCATATTCTCTCCTTCAACCCCCATCTTGCTGTCACGGTACCTCTTCCAATAGTGCCAGATGCCCGCCAATGGAAAAACCATAGCAAGTACGAATGGCACCTCATAGTCTCCTAGGTCTATTCGAGTTGGGAGTTTTGGAAAAGATATTAGAAGAAAAATCGAAGTAGCAGCAATACAGAGAACAACCATAAGTAGACTTTTTTGGGTTTGCCTTGCTAGATGTTTCCCTGAGGGTTTCAAAATCTTCAAAGCGAATGAACCCTACCTTTTCGTTCACCAGTATCCACACAACTTGAATATAAGACCAACTAGTGCGCGCGGGCGGATTAAATAATTCATGATTTATAGTGGGAGAGCCCGATCTCAACAAATTGATGGAAAATGAAGAGATCAGGTTCTCCCATGATTTTGTTCGAGAACTTGGATTTAAGTCCTCTCCGTTCCATCCTCTGGAAGGGTCTTCACCGCGAAGGCCCTGGGCGACCAGTAAAATATGATCCCGAATGTGACCTCCGAGCGCTCTTGCTACGCCAGCTGGAGCAGATACCCTACATGAAGGATTTGGTGAAGCGGCTTAATCGGAATCACTTCCTGCGAAGAGCCTGCGGCTATGGCTGCGCAGTTCCCACCGAAGCCCACTTCTCCCAGATGAAGAAGAGAATTGGCGTCGAAGGGTTCCGGGCGATTGAGGCGTGGCTTCGCCGGCAAGCCCTGAAGCTGAGGGAGAGCCAGCCCTTCTCTGCCGTCGGCCTCGTTCAGGCGGCTTGCATAGACGGCACCGACCTTCCTGCATGGAGCAGCAGGGATTCTCATGACTCAAGCCGCGGATTAGGCGATCCGGACGCGCGGGTGGGACGAGGAAAGAAGGGCTTCTTCCTGGGCTACCAGTCGCTTTTTCTCGTGGACGCTGAAGGTTTCCCGTTGGGTCATGAGGAGGCTTCGGCGAACGTGAACGAGAAGAAGCTGGTGGAGCCTTTGCTGGACAGGCTGCTGGGCGAGGACTTGGAGGTGGAGCTGGTTGCCGGTGACAGCCAGTTCGAGTCCAAGCATGTCTTTGACGCTTTGGAGGCGAGAAAAATTGGCAATGTCATCGCTTGGAGGCGGTTAAAGGGTCGGAAGAATCCTTCGGATGTGCTTACGGTGAAGGGTCGGATCGACGTGGAGGGTCCTGAGCATCTTCGGGTGATTTATAAAGGGTTGAGGGCGATGGTTGAAAGCTTGAACGGCAGGGTGAAGGCGAGGCTGGCTTATAGTAGGCTCACGTGGCAGGGCCCTCAAAACGCAAGCATACACGTGTGCCTCGTATTAAGCGTGGTCTACGCTGTCGCCATCGTCGCCTCCCTCACGGGCAGGCCAGAGCTTCGGTACAGCATTGCCCACTTCGCTTGACAAGACAGAGGATAAGGATGAAGGGACAGGCAGCGTGAGTCATGCCCGTTCGAGAGGAGCAACGTCTTCTCCTACAATAGAACGATCCATCTCGCTCCAAACTTCTGAGAAAAATCAGGTTCAAGCGCTATAGGACCAAAAATGCAGCCTGCAAGAATCGGTCCACTACAAGCCCAAAATAATTATTTAACTTGCCCGCGCGCGTGTTCTCTTGTTTTCCAAATCAACAGTGTGAGGTTAAATGGGATAGTGAAACATTAAATTTATTAACGTTGCTGTCAATGCATTAACGTTAAAGGCGACTGGAAAATGTCATTTGCGTCTAAACTCAAAATGGAAAGCGTTGGAATGATGTTGACGCTCATTTTCTACCTGAT
>JALHSY010000187.1 GCA_022865455.1 Candidatus Bathyarchaeota archaeon | reverse complement strand
TACCATGCAGGAAAACAGTACTACAAGGGCAAGCGAAGGAAAGACACCAGCATACTGTAGACTTGTTGCCAGTATGAAACCACTGGCTATAGGCCCAATTGTCTGCCCAACATCCATAGCCGACGCAAGAAATCCCATAGACGTGCCAACAACCTCTCTAGGCACAAGCTCGCTAATCAAAGGCGAAGTAGAAGCGGTAACGGCAGCAAAACCAAAACCGTAGATTATGGCGAGAAGAATGAGGACCGTGAAGTCGGTTACAAAGGGAATGACAAGCAGCGGAACAGCAGAAACTACGGAGCCCAAGACTATAGGAATCCGTCTTCCAACCCTATCTGAAACATGACCCATGTAGGGTCTCGCAAAAACAGCCACTCCGATTATGCACGTCGCAACAAACCCAGGAATCAACAGGCTGTAATCAAGAAACAGCAGATAACCTGTAAGATAGAATTCAAAAGCGCCATAAGCATAGTATTGACTTGCCTGAACCAAACTCACCACAAGAGCACTGCGATTTCTGATGATTGTTCCCCAACCATGAAACATTTGTCTAACGACTTTTCTAGCCTCTTTCTGCGAATCAAGCGTTTGCTGCCTTCTCTCCGCCAAGAAAGGCAACGCCATAACGAACGCCGTCACGCCAGCCACAGCCACCGCCAGATACAGCTCGTGAAAATTCCTGTGTGGAAGACCACTGTTCGTCAAAACCAGAATGTACGCACCCAAAAGAGGCGCAACAAGCCTCCCAACGTACGTAGCGGCAGTAAAAAGCGAAATCCGCTCTCCCCGCCTGGACGGGAAAAGTTCAGCTATCGAAGCCTCAGCAACAGGAACAAATATCGCCGTAGCAAACCCGTGGTAAAACCTAACGAGGATGAGCTGCCACCAGACTGTTATGAGAAGATAAAAGAACGGCGCTGAAGCAAAAACGAAACCAGCAAAAAGCAGGAATTTCCTTCTGCCAAAAATGTCCGAAAGCGAAGCGGCAGGCAGACTGATCAAAATCCCAGGAATAGTTGACGCGGAAGAAACGAAGCCGCTCCACTCCGTGGGAGTCTCAAGACTGACAGAGAAAGGATTCAACACTGGGCTTTTGGCCATCGTGGAACTCAAAATCGCGAACCCTCCCATAATGCAGAGAGTCCAGAAAACCACGTTCACTGAGCTTCTTGTTCTGAAATCCATGTGCAAACCCGCTTGAGTCTCCAACTATTGTCTTGAAAGCTAATAAGAATAGAGGCAAATGGTTAGGCTCATCTTAGAACCTGGTAGCAGATTCAGGATGACTGAAGTCTTTCAAAGTGGCATAGAACGCGTCCATCACCATAATGGCTCTAGTTGTTGTTTCTGTATCATCTTTTGATGTTTTTTCAAGCCCTTTTAGAGCGAAGCAAAGGCCAAGAGTTTCCTTCAATCGTATCCTCTCAGGATTCTCTTCGTTGAACTCATAATCTCGTATCATTTCTCTGATTTTCAACGCAACAGGGTCTTCGACACGATATTTCTCAATGAGACTGTCGAACGTCGTCTTGACTCCCTCCACAGGATTGATCTCTGCTTTCGCCAATGTGAATCCTATGCACCTTTAGGGATCTCTTGCTCCTTAGTGATAAACCCGAAAACTGCATCCTTGTCTATGGAACGCTTGATCAGCCACGCTGAAGCGCACCTATCAACGTGAGGCTTGTTTCGCGTCACCCAGAGCACTGCAGACCATCTCAGAACAAAAAAGAAAGACGCTTTGGTTTACTCCATCAGCTTCTTTCTTAGGAATTCTCTCCGCTGCTTCCTGTCCATCTTCTCAATCTCAGCCTTGTGCTTTTCGCGCAGGAGCTTCAGTTTGCAGAACGTGTAGAAAGCATCATAAACCGGCCTAGCCTTCTCAATGGCTTCATGGTCATCCTGTGCAACAATCGAAATTCCCGTCATCACCGCGTCTAACCCAGGCGCCTCAGGAGCATCTTCCGGCATATCAATGTCAGCGCCACGGACAATCTTCGCCAACTCCAGAACCGCAGGGTCTTTGATCTTGTACTTCTCGATTATAGCGTCGAAGCTGCATTTGTCGCCGTGATGGCCCAGCTCCACGCCAGGTGCGTCGTAAGGTATAGCCTTCTCCTTCTTGACGACTTCTTCAATCTTCTCCACAGGAACGAAGATGAACTCCGCATTCCTGTCAACAAACCTATTGATAAGCCATGGACAAGCTGTTCTGTCCACGTGCACATGTTCACGAGTCACCCACTTCAACTGCTCCACCTCTTCGAAACAGTTGCAGCTTTACACCTAAATAAATATCTGAAAGAACACCGCTCCTGTCAACAATAGCCATATTTATAGCAAAAACAACCACTAGACTCAAGTCAGATCAGAAAGGTAAAGGCGACAGTGTAATTGACTGAAGAAGACTTCACATTCCAGCATCTTGAAACCGACGAAGACATCGAGCAGAACATTGATATCCAACGGAAAGTCTTCGGTCCAGGCAGCGGCGTAGACCTTCTCGTAAAGAAACTGGTTTACAACCATCCCAGAATGACGCTCAAGAACCATTTCGTCATC
>JALHSY010000186.1 GCA_022865455.1 Candidatus Bathyarchaeota archaeon | reverse complement strand
GGTTGGGAACAAATCCACTAGTCTGTCGAGAACAAACCCGAACACTATCGGATTTTGTAAGGGTTTTTCCTGCAGTTAGATTTAATACTTATGGGGGGTAAGTGCTTACGGGGGTTAAGTTTTGTCACTATTCAACCTCAACCCTAAAGAATCTCCAAATGAACTGTTCGGACGTGAAAAAGAACTTGAAGAACTCATCCGTCTAATCAAAGCCAGAAGATGGATCGCTGTCCTCGGCCCAAGAATGGTAGGCAAAACCAGCCTACTAAAAGTAGCCAACACCAAACTGGAGAAGGCCAAAATCAAAACAGTTTACACAAACCTTTGGGGAGCAAAAGCAACCAATGGACTATTAAAAGCCCTTGCCCGTGGCTTAAATGATGAGAAAAGCCTACTTCAGAAAATCAAAGATGCTGCAAAAAGAATCGAAGGAGTATCCATCGGATCTGGCGGCATCGCAATATCCGTATCCAAAAAACCCATGACAACCATATGGGATTTGCTCGAAACAATAGGAAATCAAGCAGGAGACTGCGTCATTGAACTCGACGAAGTACAAGAACTCGCAGCCATCTCAGGTCGCCTACTCAAACTACTCGCAAATATCTTCAACACACACCCAAACATAGTCTTCGTCTTCACAGGATCCATGTTCGGACTCATGAAAACATTACTCGAACCAGGGGCTTCTTCACCCCTCTACGGAAGATCACCAGCAAAGCTCTACCTTCAACCTTTCGAAAAAGAACTCGCCCAACAGTTTCTTCAAAAAGGATTCAAGGAATATAACCTGACCATAAAAGATGAAATAGTAAACGAAGTCGTTGAAAGACTCGACGGCATACCTGGATGGCTAACCCTATACGGAAACAACGTTGCAGTGCGAAAACTTCCCCACAAAAAAGCCCTTGAGGAAACCCTCTCTGAAGGCACCAAAATAGTGAAAGACGAACTTGAACACTTCCTAGAGGGCAGAGACAGACAAGCTTACCTTGCAGCTCTGAAAGCAGCAGCAACACCTGCCCGCTGGACCGAAATAAAAGGAGCAGTAGAAATAGCAAAAGCATCCACAGTAAACGACGCAACAGTCTACAGAATATTGGAAAATCTCAAGGCAGCCATGATAATACAGGAGAAAGAAAACGTTTACAGAGTTGACGATCCCATGCTTCGCACACTCCTACTAACCTCGCAAGTAACTTAAGGGGCGTAAGTACTTACAAGGGTCCCAAAACAACAGCGAACTCCTCGCCCATTAGACGCACCTAAAATAGAAAAAAAGGGGAAATCGCGGGAGATATCGCCACTTGCCTTAGGTTGAAGTCTATCGGCGGCGTCGAGCTTGGAAAAAGAAGAAGTAAGTCGAGGAAGAAGGTGAAGAACTTGTCTGACCCTCTTCTTTCTTGACCCCTACCCATCCCCAGTGTTTATATGTTTTGTTGATACATTCTGTCTATACGGTGAGATGACCAGGCGCGACGAAGAAGTTGAAGGCGTTTCGTTTTGATCCAGTGCTGTATGAGAGATTTAAGAAGGTAGCCCAGAACTACAGCCTGATGGTTACTGAGGCTTTTGAAAAGTTCATGAGGGCCTGCGTGGAAGTTGGGGCAGTGAGGTTTCCAGAGCCTGCAGCTCGCAAGGGTGAAGCTGAAACTGAAGGCCGTGTGTTGTTGGCGTGGCTGCGTCAGGGAGAATTCTGGT
>JALHSY010000185.1 GCA_022865455.1 Candidatus Bathyarchaeota archaeon | reverse complement strand
TTTGTCATGGAGTTTTGGCAAAGTTGGTTGTTCACCCAGGTGCGGATGGACAGGTTTGATGTGTCTTCAAGCTGGTTTTCGGTGGTGATGCATGGTCCAGTCGGAGCGAAGGTGTCGAAGCTTTTCCCCCTAGTCCACTGTTTGTCCTTGAACTGGATGTCGCGGGCTGAAACATCGTTCAGTATCATGTACCCAAAAATGTACGACTTAGCTTCCGTAGCCGAGATGTTCTTGGCTTTTCTGCCTACCACAATGGCCAGTTCTGCCTCATAGTCGAGCTGCTTAACAAACGAAGGCTTCACAATGTCTTCGTGCGGCCCGATTATCGTGGTACGAGGTTTCATGAAAATTATCGGCTCATCCGGGATTTGGGCATTTTGCTCGGCGGCATGGTCTCGATAGTTCAGGCCTAAACAGACAATCTTGGGAGGAGAAGCCACGGGCGCCAACAATCTCATACGACTGAGTGGCAAAGAAGCAGTCTTGATATCTTTGTCCGAAGCGTTTTCAAGCAATCTTTCAGCTGTTTCTGTCCCCCTTCGTCCCAAGGCAATCAGTTGTTCCAGCTGTCTGGGAAGCTTTACATGTAAACGTCTTGCGAGTCTAGGCAAACAAACAATGCTGTTTCCAGTCAACGCGCCGAACTGCTCCGTTTTTCTTTGGCGATAGCGGACAAGCTTCAATGTGTCTTTCCTCTATGTTGGAATAACCCCAAGCGTAGTCACCGACATACCTCTCTTCACGAGCTCATGAATGAATGGGTTTATGCCAACTGAGTCGCTTGCTATGTGCCCTGTGACGATCAGGTTTCCTTTTCCCTCAGCCTTCAGCTTTTCCAAGTCTCCCAGGCCTACGTGAATGTATATGACGGTTCCGACGCCATGCTTGAAGTAGGTTTGCGCAATCTCGTATCCACCGTTTGTTCCAGCACCATGTGAAACAACAACTCTCCCAGCTCGGTTTCCAGCTCTTCCAACCCTTATTTTAATCTCAGTTGTTGCTTCTGCAAATTCTGGGAGCTCCTTCAAAGCAGAAACCACATCTTGCACCGTGGAGTTCTTTCGCAGTCGTTTCTCGATTTGTTCGCTCATGATTCTTCTGCCAACTTCATCCAAAGGCGTGTGGATGTTCATGTACGGCATTTTCAGAAGCCTTGCAACGTCAACTGCATGAGCGTAGTTTCGCGAATGTGCATCGACTTCCAAGTCTTCAAGTTTCTTCCTAACTGCTTTTACCGCTTCTTCTTTCGGGACTCCTGCGTTGACCATCTGCTGAATGTGTCTTTCGAAAACCTGGTGAAAGTTGATGGCTGCGTCTCCGCCAGCTGGGTGATGGGCGACAACTGCATCGTAACCCAAGTGCTTCGCAAGCAAAAGCTCAGAAGGGCCAGCGTCGATTCCGAACAGAACCTTTCTGATGTTTTCGCCAGGCACGTATATTGCACTGTCTTCTGGAACTTCCTTCAGTCCCGCAATCTTTAAGGAAGTCTGCATAATCTCTTCAGTATTCACTGAACAGTCACCTTCCATTTTGAAATAATGTTATATTGGTTTCCTCAGTAAATAAAAATATGTGCAGACTCAACTTGTGAAAAGGCATTTCAACTGAAGAACAAACGGGGCGTTCAGATGCGGATAAGAACAAGAGAACTGGCTTTGACAGAAGGCATGGCAGCAGGCATTCTTTTCGGAACAGCAGCCATCTTCATAAGGTTCCTACAAGGCTTAGACGCGTTCTCAATAGCCTTCTGGCGAATCATAATCGCCTGCTTGGCCCTAACCGCGATACTGATTGTCGCCAAAAGACCGTTCAGCCTCGTCTTGATAAGGAAGAATGTGAAGGAACTTTTCATCCTCAGCTTTTTCCTCGGCTTGCACTTCATATTCTTTGTGTCCGCTGTGAAGGACACAACCATCCTGAATGCAACAGTTCTGGTTAACACCTCTCCGATTTTTTCAATGCTTGTTTCAAGCTTTTTGTTCAAGCTCAAACCCAGCCGGTTGGCCTTGGCGGGTCTGACAGTGTCGTTTATAGGCGTGTGCATCATTGCATACGCCGAAATCATTACTGGCAGTACGGGTGTTCAGTCGAAGGCGTTTTCTTCAAGCCTCATAGGGGATTTGGAAGCAGTTTTGGCTGCTGTGGTTGAGGCCTTTTATCTCAATTACGGCAGGAAACTGAGAAGCGAGATGAGCATTCTTACCGCGGTGCTCCCAATGTATGCTCTGACGGCGATCGTCATAGGGGTCATTGGCCTGCCAGTCACTCAGAGGATTCCAGCTTTGCCGACGACGACGGAATTGATCCTTCCGCTCTTGGGCTTAGGGATACTCCCCACAGCGATGGCGCACACCTTGTACTTCTCCTCTTTGTCAAACCTGAAATCCTTCGAGACCGCAACTATGGCTTTGATCGAACCCATCGGCGCAACATTTCTCGGCATGGCTCTGTTCCAAGAAATACCGGCGCCTCTTTTTGGATTCGGGGCGGCATTAACTTTGCTAGGACTTCTTTTTGTTGTCAAACAGAAACTTTAGGCGCCAAGAGAGAAGTGAGAATGTTATTCTTCTTCGGCGATTTTCTTCTGTTTGACAATCAACGTGTTTTCTTTGCCGCCTATAACTCTGAAGTAGTCCTTCAGCTCTTTCCTGTGCAGAAACTTGCGGAGCAGTGCCCGCAGATACAGCCTTGAGACTGCTTTTCCCTCAGCCTTTACCGTTATCTCGTTTACTCCTGCGTCAACTTCTGCTTTGGTTTTTTCCTTCAAAAACTCCGTCAGCTCTTTGATTACGTCGCTGCCTTCGCTTTTGAGTTCCGATATGTTTATTTTTGCTTCTGTCATGGTTTTTCACCTTACTTTCGGACCATTATGACCCTTACTTGGTCGCATGCGTCTTCACATGCGTCGGCAATCATTTCTATGGCTTCGAAAAGCTGGCTTATTAGGATTGCCGCTCCCGCCTTGGGCAGGTCTTCTTTGCCAAGTAGTGTTCGAGCTTTCTCATGGATGTCGTCAACCTTTTCTTCCTCTCGTTCCACTGTATCCGCTGCCTGAAGGGCCTCCTCAGGTTTCGTCATCATCCTGTTCACACATTTCTGAAGCGAAGCGGCGCATTCCTTCACATTTTGAACCATCACAATCGTTTCTTCCTTGAGCGAAGCCGGCACGTACTCCATAGGTATGGCGCCTAGCACGCGCGTGGACTCGCGGCTCCAGTCTGCGACCATGTCTACTCTTTTGACCAAGCCCATTAAATCCTCTCTGTCCACTGGAGAAAGTTCGCCCTTTGATATTTCGTCCATGACTTTTCGTCGCAGAGCATCTGCTTCTTTTTCGCCGCTGGTTACTCTTTCGACAGATCTTCGCATTTCCTTTTCGTCATTCTTTACTGCAGCCCTTATTGCCTTCTCTAGGTCTTCAACGATCCCTGTTGTCAGAGCAAGATGTCTCTGTATAGTGGCCAACGCTTTGGTTTCTCTTCTTTTTTCAAACCATTTGACCAGTTCACTCAACAGCTATCTCCTCCTTCAGTCCAGTTTCAGGATAGGTGAACACGTGGGCTTTTTCACGTTGGAAACTAACTGTGACTTTTTCGCCTATATTAAACCATTCTCCCATCATCGAGGGCTTGACAATCAAGATCAAGTCTTGGTTTTCAAGTCTGACTTCATATCGAATGTTTGTCCCCTCGAAAACCATTCCTTCCACTGAGCCTGAAATCGCGTTGTCCCCCTCCCTGACTCCCCTCTCTATTGTGAATGTTTCAGGTCTTATGGCTAGAACCACTCTTTCGCCTCTTTTCAAGTCTCCATTAGTGGCGCGGACTTTCGTACCGCCTCGGAGCTCTATTGATGTTTCTTTGCCGCTCATGGTTGAAACGTATCCTTCCAAGAAGTTTGATTCTCCAATAAAGTTGGCGACAAACACGCTCTGCGGGCTCATGTAAAGCTCTTCAGGTGTTCCGACCTGCTGAACCTTCCCCTTCTTCATGACTGCTATTCTGTCCGAAATCGACATGGCCTCGGCTTGGTCATGAGTCACGTGTATGGCCGTCAACTCCAGATCTTTCACCATTCTTCTTATGTCATATCTGAGCTCGTTTCTCACTTTCGCGTCCAACTGTCCTAAAGGCTCATCTAAGAGCAACAGCTTGGCTCCAGCTGCTAGGGCCCTTGCAACTGCTGTTCTCTGCATCATTCCACCGCTTAGCTCGTTTGGAAAGGCATCCAATCGTTCGTGGAGTTTGACCATTTCAAGCACTTCGTGTCCGATGGTGCCTGCCTTTTTCATGTCGAAACCTTTGACCCTTGGGCCGTAAATGACGTTGTCCCAAACATTCATGTGAGGAAACAAGGCGAAAGTCTGAAAGACAAATCCGATGTCTCTGTCTTCAGGCGGAACGTTGTTGGCAAGTCGTTCGCCAATGTAGATCTCTCCTTTGTCGGGCTGGATTAACCCGGCGATAAGTCTGAGCAGCGTTGTTTTTCCACATCCGCTCGGACCAAGCAGCGAGAAATATTCTTTTTCATGAATATGGAGGCTTACGTTGTCCAAGGCGACGATTTTGCCAAACTTTTTTGAAGCGTTGACTACTCGGACATCTGGCACTGGTCAGATTTCCTCCATATTCCATGTTCGGCTGTAAGATTTCATTGCATAGATTGTAAGCGGTATATTAACCATGCTAGTATCTTCCTTTTCCCTTCACGATAAGCCTCAATGCTAAGAGAATTATGAAGGAGAACACTATCAGGAAGCCACAGGCAAGACCGATTTCCAGCGGCGTGGCTGCCACTTTCTTCATGACCCAGTCCACTATCACTACAGGTGCTGTTCGGAGGCTTGTTACTACAGCCACGGTTGCGCCGGTCTCGCTGACGCTTCTGGTGAAAACCATTATGGCGCCTGAAAGTATGGAGTATTTGGTCAGGGGGAGAACTATTGTTCTGAAAACGCCGAGAGGTTTTGCTCCAAGCGTTCTCGCAGCTTCCTCTAGGTCTGGGCTTATTCTCTCAACCGCCGCCGACATCGACCTCACGAAATAGGGGTACGTTATTGCAAGATGCGCGAATATCAGTAACACCATTTCAGGCATAAAAGGAAAGTTTGCCTTCCAG
>JALHSY010000184.1 GCA_022865455.1 Candidatus Bathyarchaeota archaeon | reverse complement strand
TCTACCTCGCGGATTTCTTTCCAGAATCTCTTGATGAGTTCGGCGGATATTCCTGCTTTTTGAAGTTTCGCCGTTTCCTCTTCCACGGGTCTTTCTTTCTCTCTGCATCTCCTGAGGATTTTTCGTATGGTTTCCTTTATTTCCCAAGGAAAAACTATCCAGCGAGTTGTCTCTTTCTCGTAGTAGTCTGGTTTGATTATACTCCAGGGTTTGTAGTATACCGTGACTGTTTTGACTTGTGCGGCGCCTTTCTCAAGGATGTGCTCCTTCGTCAGCTTGAGACTTTTGCCTGTGTCTGCAACCTCGTCTACCATGAGCACTTTCTTGTTTGCAACGGGCATCGACACTGGCTGTGTTAGGGTGGGTTCGCCTTTTGTTTCTGCTACTCCCAAGTAGAATTCGGCTCTGACGTTTGCGAGGTTGGGGTTGTCCAGAAGGTCTGATAGCACTCGGGCTGGAGGCCATCCTCCTCTGGAAATGCCCACTATTATGTCTGGTTTGAATCCGCTTTTTCTGATTTTCTCAGCTAGGTTCAGAAGCATGTCGTATATTTGGTTCCACGTTGGGACTTCGAATTCAAGTTCGGCCTGCACGGTTTTCCCTCTTCTCTTAAGAGAGTTTGCTGAGGCTTTATAAAGATGAATAAAAAAAGAAATGGGTTGTTTTCAGATTCAGCCCTGGACGACTTTCGGTTTTCTGAAGGCGTATATGATTATTCCGAGGCCGATGAACATCCAGCCCAGACCGAACAAAATCCAGCCGTAGGCGTTCATCTTGTTTGCGTCTCCGAGTGCAGTGTAGTAGGTGGTTTGGGCTTCCTTGTAGGCTAGGTCTGCGTCCTCGATTGCCGTGCCCCTGTCGTTCCATGCTGTTAACGCGTCACTGAAATACGTGTCTCCGGTCTGAAGATGAGTTTTTGCAGCGCCGAATACTCCTGCCTCGAAGATTAGGGACCCTTGTTCGAGCTCAAGCATTGCTCTTGTGAACAGTACTTGTACCTCGGTTATGTTGCCGCCGAATGGAAACATCCCTTGAGGCAACATCATTGACGGACTGCCTCCGAGAAACATGGTGTACTTGGCCCATAGGTTCAAGCACGCAAGATGGTCTGCTGAGAGCACAGCAAAGTTGCTATTGTATATACCTGTGTAAATTGAATTGTCATCATAGGGTGCTACTGTGTTGTTGGCGTGGTGAATGTACACCTGGTACCAGAATGGACCTATCTGTTCAGGTGCTTCTGGAAGCGTTGGCGTCATGTTGGCAAAGCTGAAGATTTTGGTGGCACCTGCGGCTACCTGTGTTGGGTATGCAGATGTGTAGTTCTTGCCCCAGCTGAAGTACATTCGCAAGGCTGTAACGTTGATTTGATGGCCCTCGTAGTTGGTCCAGCTGAATGTGAAATTCCAGTTCGTGCCTGTTAGGTATCCAACAATGTACGTATCGTAGTATACGTCTTGGCCCACGTACGCTGGTTCCACCCAACCATAGGGTGAACCGTCAGCGGCTTTTGCAGGGACGATAAGTGCTAGTGAAATTAGTGGGAGTATCAAAAGGCAGAGTATCGCAGCTATTTTTCCTTTCATAATGATTCCTTGACAGCCTAGCAATTTCTGCATGAAAGGTATATATCTCTTTTGATTGTTCCGCTGATAATCTTAATTACCTTGAACTGCGGGTAAGTTTAGC
>JALHSY010000183.1 GCA_022865455.1 Candidatus Bathyarchaeota archaeon | reverse complement strand
GCGAGGAAAGCTGCTCGCCACATTCGCGATGGCGATCACCTGCTGCCTTCCATAGGCTATCCTGACTCTGTCAGACGAGTGCACGCCCAAGAAGCTTGCTGTTTCGTCATCCAATATTGCTATGCTCCTTCCGCCAGCCTGAATTTCCAAAATTCTAGCCTTGAGCTTCATCTGAATCCACACCTCAATTATTCAGCAGCTCAATAGTTAAAGATTTTAAGGAGCCAAAGTTAAACAACAAAACGAGAAGGATCGAGTCAAGTTGAGATACATAGATTTTGTTAACTTGGACTACACACCTAAAGAAACAGATGTCGTTTGCACGTTCCGCATTGAGCCCGCCGGAATCAGCATGAAGGAGGCCGCGGGCGGAGTTGCAGCTGAAAGTTCAGTTGGAACGTGGACCGAGCTCACGACGGTCAAGCCTTACATTGACAAGCTCGCTGCTCGCGTCTTCAACATCGAAGGGAACATCGCGAAGATAGCTTATCCGCAGGAGCTTTTTGAACCAGGAAACATGCCCAACATTCTGAGCAGCATCGCTGGAAACGTGTTTGGATTGCGAGCTCTCGAGAACCTGAGACTCATCGACATTGACTTTCCGTCAAAGCTTGTCAAGAGCTTCAAAGGCCCGAAGTTCGGCATTGAAGGAATCCGCAGACTGCTGAAAGTCTATGACCGCCCTCTTGTAGGGACAATAATCAAACCTAAACTAGGATTGAAAACGGCTGACCATGCAAAGGTTGCCTACGAAGGTTGGATCGGCGGGTGCGACATCGTTAAGGATGATGAGAACTTGAGCAGCCAGAGTTTCAACCCTTTTGAAGAACGTGTCGCGAAGACTCTTGAGGCCAGAGATAGGGCTGAAAAGGAAACTGGCGAAAAAAAAGTCTACATGGTCAACATCACTGCTGAAACTGAACAGATGTTGAAACGAGCAGAACTCGTGCTTGACCACGGCGGAGAATACGTCATGGTTGACATCTTGGCATGCGGTTTCGCCGCGTTGCAGACTCTGCGCAATCAAGACTTCAAGCTCGTGATTCACGCTCACAGGGCAGGCCACGCGGCATTTACAAAGAATCCGAAGCATGGGATTTCAATGAAAGTAATCGCGAAAGTGGCTAGGATGATCGGCGTCGACCAGCTTCACGTTGGGACTGTTGTTGGAAAGATGTTTGAAACAAAGGATGAAGTGAGAGAGAACTGTGAAGCGTTGAAGACCGAGATGAGCGGGTTGAAACCAGTGTTGCCTGTCGCTTCAGGCGGCCTTCATCCGGGGCTGGTTCCGTCATTGATGGAGCTATTTGGAAAGGACTTCGTTATCCAAGTTGGAGGCGGCATCCACGGTCACAGCGGCGGAACAGTTGCGGGCGCTAAAGCGATGCGGCAGGCCGTCGATGCGACTCTGCAAGGCGTCCCCCTGAAGGAATATGGCAGAACGCACAAGGAACTTGAAACTGCACTGCGAATTTGGGGACAGCAGTCTTAAGGTCAGGCTTACTCGAAGATCCACGGGTACTTTCTGCGCACCACTTCAGTCACCGAGTGAGGCGAGACTATTCCGTCTTCGCATATTATGCCGTGAATGAAATCTCGTCGGGTCACGTCGAAAGCGGGGTTTCGTATGACCAAATCCATGGGCGGGTCTTTCCAAATCTCGTTCGGACTTCTTTCCTCTATC
>JALHSY010000182.1 GCA_022865455.1 Candidatus Bathyarchaeota archaeon | reverse complement strand
TGAGGTAGGCAAAGCCTTTGGAATAGAACCATGCGGGCTGGGTGCAAGAGACACTTTAAGGCTTGAGGCTGGACTGTGCCTCTACGGGAATGACATGGATGAAAACACGACCCCGCTAGAGGCAGGCTTGGGCTTCGTGGTTAAACTGCAGAAAGAAAAATTCATAGGAAAAGACGTTCTGCAGAGACAGAAAGCTGAAGGCGTCAAGCGCAAACGTGTCGGAATCGTCATGGTTGACCAAGGCATACCACGACCAAAAATGGAAGTCTTCGATCAGGCAGGCAAAAGGATTGGAGTGTTGACAAGCGGGACATACTCGCCACTGCTCAAGGTCGGCATAGGAATGGCTTACAATCAAGTGTCCAACTCTCAAGAGGGAAACACTGTAAATGTGAAGATACGCGACAAAACGGCGAAGGCAAGGATAGTGGCATTCCCATTCTACGACCCTGAAGAATATGGGTACAAGAGACTGACTGTGAAGTAAGAGCTTGTTGTCAATGGGCGAAGGCAACGTGAAAGATGATGTTCCTGTAACTCATTGGGAAACAGCTGCAAGGACCAAGATGGGCAGCTATCTGACGAGTGTAGAGATGGCATTCTTCCTAAAATCAATCAACTTCTCGAAATGCCGCCTCGTCGGCGACATAGGAGCCGAGGCGGGCAAGTTTTCGCTGCTTGCCGCGGAAAAGAATGTGGATGTTGTGGCACTTGACGTTGATCTGCCTGGACTTAAGAGACTGAGGTTCAAGAACAAGCTTGTGAACGTTGTTCTGGCTGATGCGAGGAATATCCCTTTGAAAGAGAGTATTCTCGATGCAGCCTTCATGATGGAGGTGATTGACTACATACCAGAATCGGACACCGTGTTAAGCGAGTGCAGCAGAATCCTGAAAAACGGTTGCTCACTAGTTTTCTCATTTGGCAACGAGGCAAGCCTAAAGTCGAAGCTCAGGAGCTTGCGGGGAAACAGCTACATGCACTCGTACGATGAGATAGTTGGAGGACTGCGTAAGGCAGGTTTCAAGCTTGTCAGAAAAGAGGGCTTCAACTGGTTGTTGTTCAGCCGAACCTCGGAGAACTTCTTAGTGCCTCTTTCGGCCAAGATGGAAAGACTGTTGAGGCTGAGGAAGATGCCGAGCATAAGCCCATGGGTGATGGTGCACGCCGTAACGCAGAAGTGAAAGCTGCAGTTCTCTCTTGGTAGATGACGTTTCTAGGAAAGTATATATGAATAACTTATGTCATGCTAAACACTGAAGTCCCAATACCTAACCACAAGGGAAATAAAACACTTCAATAATCTCTGTAGGAGAGATGGCCCAAAAATGAAGCTTGGCGATGTTTTCACAAGGGAGCGCGTTGTTAGTGCTCTGAAAAGTGTAGGAAAGCTTCGGCTCAAGATCAGTCACAACTCGATTATCACTTTTTCAGCTTTGCTTCTCATTCTTTTTATTGCCTTCACAGTGCGTATTTTCCCGATGCGCTGGGAGATTCAGACAGGAACGATGCATCTTTCCGAGTTTGACCCCTACTATCAATACAGCCTCGCAAAATACGAGGTTGAACACGGTCTGCTTTCACCCTACTGGCCGACTCAATGGATTGACAAGCAACGCTGGTATCCAGACGGCATAAACATGGCGATTTCATACCCGACTCTGCCGATGACTGCAGCATTCTTGTACGACATAGTCTCCTTCTTGGGTGTTAACATCGACTTGATGAGTTTCTGTGCACTCTTTCCAGTAATAATGGGCACTCTTGCGTGCTTGGCCATTTACTTCCTTGGCAAGGACATTGGCGGAAGATCGGTTGGTCTCTTTGCATCTCTTTTTCTTGCCCTGAGTGCACCCTTTATTCAAAGAACTTCCTTGGGCTTCTTTGACGATGAAAGTATAGGAATACTCACACTCATATTGTTCAGCCTATTGTTTCTGAGAGCTATTGAAGAAGATAGGCCTATTGGCTCGACTATAAAATATTCAATCGGTTCCGCTGCTGCTTTAGCGTACTTCATCCTTGGATGGGGAGCAGCGTATTATCCTATCGGGCTTGCCGTGCTTTTTGTTTTTGTCCTACTTCTGTTGAAAAGATACAGG
>JALHSY010000181.1 GCA_022865455.1 Candidatus Bathyarchaeota archaeon | reverse complement strand
TGGCGTTTGTTAGCTGGGGGCTTTTTGCGGAACCACCAGCCCGAAGGTCAATGACGGTGGTTCCGGAGAATTTGTCGAAGTATCTGATGTATCTTTTGTCCCTAAGACGGAGCCCAATGAGTAGATCGACGGGAAGAAGAAAGGCCACTCCGAAATTTCTTACAGCTGCATGGTCATAGAACACCCTCTTTCCTCCTGTTGCCACAACCTTTAACCCTACTATTCGTTTTCCCAAAGTTTGGCCCGCGAACCCTTCGAGGAGAGTAAGATACATCCATAGCAGAAGGAGAAAGAGTATTATGCTGAAGTTTGGAAAAATCCCTCCTCCAGGCGTTATTGAAGAAAAAACGTTGGGTACGGCCATGAATATCGCAAAAGCGATGCCGAGGTCAATCAGAAAGGCCACTGTTCGTTTTTTGAAGTTGGCCAAAGGAAGCGAGGTTATTTTTGTCGCAATTTGGACCTCTACAGACCACGATTCTAGATCCTTTATGAGAACTATGGCGTTTTCTCCTACCTTACTTAATCTGTATTTGCCTGCTGGTGTGTGTTCAAGAAAAGCCTCCAAGTTCTTGATGTGGAAGCTTAGCTTTCCAGTGTCCACTTTGAGAGCGTTCATCAGATCCGTAAAGGAGCATTCCTCTTTTTCACTCAGATACTGCAGGATTTGCCTTCTTAGGGGGTGGGACAGCGCAGACAGTACCCTCGTCACGTTTTCTTGGTCAACGCCACTGCTCAACACTGAAATCTATTCTTAACGTTCTTCGGGGTCAAGATAAATGTGCCGCAATTACGCTATTCATCAATGCTGTTTGGCCCAGGAGAGATATCCCTTATGTCTACGAAGCCCTTAACTTACGTGGGCGCGAGCGTTTGCCTAGACTGAGGCTTGCACGAGAATATCAAAGCTGAAATCTGTCACGTTTTCTATGTTCGGCTGCACGGTTAAGGTGAGTTTGGCACAAGTCACCGCGTTAGGAGAGAGAATGTAGCCGCTGCAGTTCCACGTCAATGTCAAGTAAGAGGCTGCAACTGCAGGGGTAAAGTTGCCATAACTCATTGAAAGCGTTCCTGCTGCTGTTCCAACGTTTTTGACATACACAACGTTATCGACTGAGGTTCCCGCAACGATAGCCCCCCATGGTATGGACGTTACCTCACTTGTACAAGCATTGTCCCAATATGCACTTACCCCAACGAATCTCAGTGTGCCGTAGCTGTTGATGCTCCGTTGAAAGGTCTGGGCAAGAGTCATACTTGCAAGCAAACAGAGAAGTATCAGAGATATTGTTGCAGCTGCAAGCTTGAGCGAGTTTCCATGTTGCGTTTTTATGAGGGACAGCCTTTTCCAAACCGAGTCTTGTGCCTTTGCCGTTGATCCTTGTTTGCCACTTCCTTCGTTGCATATGTCGTTAGATTCTTCTTTCATTGCCATCGCGCATCGGAAAACAGCATTGCCTGCAATGCTCTTAACATTTTTTGAGAAGCGAAATTGATTAGTTAGTCAAGTCCCGATGGAAAACGTCAGGCGAGCCGGCAAAGAAGGTCATGTGCCTTGGCAAAACCCGAAATGGTGTTAATGCTTGACTTGGCGCGGTCGTGTGGGTGAGAACCTTGCCACGGAGAACACATGCCTATAGGTCAACGCTAGTTCTAATGCACTAGAATGTCTTGAACACTCTGGGAACAGCAAGTACCATGGCCATTGAAAATATGACTGTGTAGAATATGTGCGGCAACACAAGCCAGCGTACGAGCAACATCACACTAAGAGTTTGGACGGACTTCTTTCAACATGGGCATTGCGATTTCGATTTCCTTCTTGGCATCTCCCATAGTCTTTCTTGGCTTGTTCTGTTCTTCGGAGCCAAAGAAGAAAAGCCCCCATCCAATCAACCAGAAGAAGACAGCTATAGGATACAGTATTACCTTAAGTCTATGCTTACGCACTTTTGGGCTTCCCTCCTAGATCTTAGGATTCTTCCATCCACTTCCTATTCGGCGCGCTCAAAAAAGGTTTGTGCGTCTTCCGATTCAGAACACGAATTTGACCTTAGCCACTGCGATTCTATCAGAATCGGTTTTTCAGCTTCTTTTCTTCAACATCGCAAAAATTCCAAGCGACTATTAGGGCGCTAATCGATCCCAAAGAAAGCCTTTAGCTGATATGCATTGAAGAGATTCTTGAGAATGTTTGAGTGATTCGGTTTTTCGAGGGGTACGTTTGGGTAGTTATAGAGGGAGACTGGATATCGCCTGAAGACCGTCTTCACCTCATCCGTAAAACACACTGCCATTCTGCTGGTGCCTGCAACTATGGCCATAATGGCTTTATCAGGTCCCATGATATCCACGTTGTTTGGAGAACGACATGTTTATGCGCCTTTCTTCTTAACCCTGTACGTTATAGGCAATTTGTTTGCTGTCTTGGGAAGCTTGAGCCTAAGCGCCCTCTTAACCGGCGTGGGAGAAACAAAAACACTCATGAAACAAAGCATACTGACACTGGCAATCGGTCTTCCCCTAGGTTTTCTTCTGATCCCAACATTTGGAATAATAGGCCTCATACTTGCGAGTCTCCTCGCTGGACTGCCAAGCATGTTCTGGGGCCTTCACTGGGCATGGAAACACTACAGGGTCAAAGCAGACCTCAAATCCTCCGCCAAAATATTCGCAGCCTCAGCCATCGCAGCACTAGCAACCTATGCATCGCTAAACTTCGTCAATCTGGTCGAATGGGTCAGACCTGTAATAGGCATAACAATCTTCCTAGCCGTCTACATCTTCACAGCCCCCGCGATAGGCGCCCTCACCCAGACCGACATCAACAACCTCAGAACAATGTTCTCTGGCCTGGGACTAATATCAAAACTGATCAACATACCACTGACAATAGCCGAAAGGATAGCCAAGAGCGTTTTCGGTTCTAAAAAACAACTCTAGATTGTAATCGTGACCGCTAAGTCAAGCTATTAAACCTGCCAATTTGCGGATCTCCGTTCGAATAAGGTAGCCTGTGTTTCTTTGACTGATCTTTGCGTTAGTATGGTATTCCTTCTTGGTAGTCGTCGTATTCCTTCTTTATCTTGATCATTCTTCCGTCGCTGCAAGCCTTGATAATATCATCATAATCCGTGACATCCATGAAGCCAAGCTCATCGAGATGGTAAAACTGTCTCTCTCCAGCGGAAGGCGTAGAATACAGCGAGCCATTCCAATGTTCATCATAAAACTCCACAAGCTCCCAGATCTTCTTGGCTGTGCCTCCGCAATCCGCCAGCTTCGTGGATTTAGCCTTGTACGGACACCAGCACCTGTTGTTATCAGCGCAGATTTTTCCCTCAGCGCGTCCAATCTCCTCATAAAGCCTCAACTCAACATCCAGCATCTTGTCCCTTCTCACGTTTTCAGGTTTACGGTTGTGCGCCCAAGTCTCCAGCTCAGATTCTGATGCTTCTCCAGACTGGACCTTCGCCTCATTCTCTCTTCGGTAAAGATCCAATATCAATATCTTATCCCTGAGTTTTGTTGAATCATTGACCACGCAACCGAGGCAAAACAAATAGCCATTCACTCTAAAGTCAAAGTCGAAACCATCCGCGTAAAACTCATTCAGTGTTACGTTTCTTCGCAAGCACGCAACTATGAACCGCTCCCTCGTCTCCCAATACCCATTCGTGGAAAACACGAAATCCCATTCATCATCCCCCATATATAATCCAGTGTTCACGATCTTCTCTGGCCAGTCTTCGCTGAAAAAATACTCCACGTACTTCTTCATCAGCAACAGGTACTCTTTCATCTGTTTCGCCGCAGAAACACCCGTCTGCCGCTCCTTTTTCAAGCAGTAGTCAATCAACTGCCTAACCGCGGCTTTCGGCAACTTCCTAGGTCTCTGCATCACGCCATCTCGTTCTCCGCTCATGCCTCAACCGCATCTTGTACTTAGTCCAGCTTCCAAGCACATACTCCCTCGGAGAGCGTCTCCGAAAAATCCGCGCACTCTTATTCAACCTAACCATCAACTGATCCAAATCAACCATCACGTCGTCCTTTTCCACCCTCTGACGCTGAGCCCTAGAAATCGTCAACTCCCTCATCAAACCCCGCACGTTCTCATCCAAACCCGCTATGTATTTGCCCCAGGCGACAGAAGCGTCCGAAAAACCAACATTAGCCTCGTAAGCTTCAGCCCTTGCAATGCGAATCAGGTACATTGCCAAGCGCTGAACCATAATCTCATCCGCCAACCCTTCAAGATTGTACTGTCTTATCAGCTCGGACACCAACAAATCATACCCCTTCTTCTCAACAGAGCATTCGCTTGCAGGCACGAAAGACTCGCAGCGCGCATTCAAAACACACCTGTCACAAAGCATAAAACCTGCCTTGAAGAACCCATGCTTCAAAGCGCTCAACTAGAACCTCGCCTCAACCAACCTTCCTCCTAGCCACGCCCTCACTTTCCTTCACAAGCACCTCAACCAAAGCCAAACGAACATAACACCCATCATCAACACGGAACAACTCTCTCAAACGCTTTGGAATCGTAACCTTTCCATCCTTAAACACCCTCGCAACAAACTCCTCCATGAAACTTCACAATGACAATTCACAACGATAAGGTATTTAGCAATTGTCAACATAGTATTACACAAAACACGAGCCTCGTTACTCAGGTCTTGACAAATCCAATGAGAAAATCGATCGATTTCTTTTCCAATACGATTCGCCGCTCATGGAAAACGGCGCTTCTGATCGCAATTGTTGCAGTGGCAACGATAGCCGTAAGCGCATTAGTGTCTTCGTGGCTAGGCAGATACCACAACCTGCATTTCCCAAGCATAGGCACGATCTACACAATAGGCGTTGAGGCCTACTGGGACCAAAACCGCGATCGATCAATCGATTATTGTTCTAGAACATTCGCATAGATGTTATATAGAATATCGTTTAAGTACTAGAGTTCCGACTTGAAGGGTTGAGGAAGGAGAAGTCGAGGACGACCGTGTGAACGTTGGTGACAAGGTGAACGTTAGTGACAAGGTCTTCGTTTCCGCTCCTGTCAGGGAGGGATTGGGTTAGTGGAGAGTAAGACTCGTGATGAGCGGGATGCGTTTCGGAGTAGGCTTAAGGAGGAGTGGGGGCTTTTGTGGACGGAGCGGTTTGATGATAGGGTTAGGGCTGAAGGGGTTTCTGTTCGTGATTACCCGTTGCTTTTTATGAGTCGCGGCCACGTTATATTTGCGACTAGGGATGCTAAGGCTCCGAGTTTTTCGCAGATAATGGAGGTTTGGGCTTCTCAGGGTCTGGTCTATTCTCCTGATCCTGATGTTGGTGGATGGGGCAAGTTTGTTCGGGCAGAATTGAACGGGGCTGCTCATTCGAGAGCCAGAACCTATGTTAATGGTCAGTCTAAGTGTGAGAAGGAGAGGCAGCAACTGAAGAAGGGCGGCAGGGGCTGGCTTCATTATTAGCTAGTTGAGCCATCTTGAAACGTGAAGAATAGCTGAATCAGTTTCGGTTCTTGCTTCGATGGTCATTTCTGGGGAATGAGTTATGAGTAGTTATAGAAGTAGACTGGACATCATAGCGGACATGCTTGATGTCATAAGTGAGAACGGAAGGGCCAAGAAGACCCATATTATGTACCGTGCTAACTTGAGTTATAAGCTTCTTACTAAGTATCTGAACCATGTGTTAGTTGCGTGCTTGGTACGTTCGGAACGAAAAGAACGTTGCTACGTGCTTACGTCTAAGGGAGAGGAATTCTTGGAGATCTACAGGAACTACGCGAGGCATCATAAATTTGTGGAAAAAAGACTGCAAGAGGTTAACTCTAGGAGAAAAACACTTGAGGATTTGCTTGGGCTGAAGGGCGTCTAGCTATGCTGAAGAGAGACTACGCGCTTGCTTGTATTGTTGCGCTCACTCTTGTTCTTGTCATGCGCTTGAACGTTTGCTCTGCACTTGATCAGTCTGAGGCGCAAGCGGCAGTGGCCAACGCTGATGGTGGGTTGGCTTCCGCCTACGGGGCTGTTGCCGAGGCTGAACAGGCGGGAGGAAACGTCACCCAGTTGGTCGCGAGTCTTCGGGTTGCAGGCGGCTTGCTTGATGACGCTCACAACGCTTATCGAATAGGCGACTACGATAGGGCTTATTCGTCCGCGTCCAACTGTAGCAGTGAAGCATTGGGGATCGCGTCTCAGGCAGCAAGCTTGAAAGGTCAAGCAGCGCAGGCCAGCAGCAACGCGTTGTTCTTTACGGTAGCCCTGTCAAGTGTCGTTCTGAGCGTTTTCTTTGTTTTGAGCTTGCTTGGTTGGAGATTTCTGAAGAACAGGTATGAAAAGCGTGTTCTTGGCTTGAGGCCAGAGCTGAGGTAGACTGGATGAATCTTAGTGATTACAGGCTGCTATATGTGCTAACCTGTATCGGATTGGCTTTAATCATTGTGTCTCCTACGCTGGCCATGTTTGTCAGGTTGCCTGGGGGCGAGGCTTTCTCAGAGCTTTGGATTCTGGGTCCAGGTCACATGGCTGAGGGTTACCCGTTCAACGTGGGCGCGAATGAGACTTACAAGGTTTATTTGGGCGTGGGTAATCACATGGGCGGTTCGGAATATTACGTTGTCTACGTTAAGCTCCGAAATCAGACTGAATCCTTGCCGGATAATCTGAACAAGACGCCGAGCAGCCTGCCTACGCTGTTTGAGTATCGGTTTTTTGTCAGAGATCAGGAAACTGGCGAGAGACAAGTGCTCTTTTCGTTTGGCGATGTCTCCTTTGATGGTAATACGAGCAGGATTCAAGCGTTGACTTTGGATGGATTAAGCATTGATGTTAACGAGTACGCGGCGTGGGACCAAGCAAACAGCGGGTTCTATTACCAGCTGTTCTTTGAGTTGTGGCTTTACAACGCGACGACTTCGGGTTTTCAGTTTCACAACCGGTTTGTGGGTCTATGGCTGAATGTAACAAAGACCTGAGTTTTCTAGGTTCTTAGCATAGAAAATCGTTCTAGAAGTCACATCCTTATTATTTATATTTCACCCTTTAGTAGAGTGGATTGGAGAGGGCGCATGTTTGTCTGTCTTCACCCGTCTCGTTTGACTTCAATTGGCAGACATATGTCGTATGTTGAAATACGCGTTATATTTGCGCGCGAGAAAATTCAACGTACTCTCGGTGTTAAGTGATGAAAACCAGAATAGAAAATAGCGGTCCTTCAACGCTGGTGTTGATTGCCGCGTTGAACGAAGAAGAAGGGATCTTCCACACGTTAGGCGAGATCAGGGAGTTCGTTAGTGAACCGTCTATTCTGGTTGTTGATGGGAGAAGCGTTGATGGCACAGCGAAAATCGCAGAGGGATTAAGTGCTCAGGTCATCTTTCAGAAGGGACTTGGTAAGGGCGATGCGGTAGCCACTGCCCTTGAGCACATTAGGATGTTGCACCCGGAATATGTGGTTTTGATTGATGCCGATTTCACTTACCCTGCCGAGTACCTGCCGCACATGATTGGTATCCTTGAGGAGAATCCGAGCGTTGGCATGGTCTGTGGAAACAGGTTCAACGACCATTTTCACCTGAGAGCCATGAACAACATGTTTTATTTTGGGAACAGACTGCTGGCTTTGACTCACAATCTTCTTAACGGTGTCGGCCTGCATGATCCGTTGACGGGCTTGAGGGTGGTGCGCGGCGAGATACTTGAGGATTGGAAGCCCAAGTCGAAGGGTTTCGACATAGAAGTTGAGCTGAACCATTTGGTGGAGCGGAAGGGATTCGGCATAGTGGAAATCCCAATCCATTACAGGCAGAGGTTGGGAGAAAAAAAGCTGAAGTTTAGGCATGGCTTCACCATTCTAAAGAGAATATTGATAGAAAGCTTTTGAAAGCCTTTCACGGTGACGTTTAGATTACAGCTTCTTCGATTCGGCTGCGTGACAACAATGCGGGTTTTCTTTGTGGTCTTGGCCAGGGACGCGTCTCTGGTTGAGAAAAAATCCGTGGAACTCGAGAGAATGGGCTATCCTTACGTAATAGTCTGCGGGGAAAAAACGAACCGCCCGAACGTACTCTACAGACAGCCGAAAGGGAAGTTCGACGCCATAAATTTCGGTTTGAACTACGTGCCATCCGCCACTGAGGTTGTAGCGTTCAACGATGTTGACACTGAAATCCACAATTTTGAGGACGCCCTGCAAATGATGAGTGATGCAAGTGTTTCTTTGGTTTTTGCAAAGGTCAACGTTAGACGTGGTCCACAGTCCACTTTTTATTCCTTCTTGGATCCTTTGAGAAAAAGAATTCCGATCGCAGCAAGTGGCGAGTTAATGCTGATTAAGTATCGGTTTCTGAAAAGTATAACACCTTTGAAGGGGTGTAAAGCTGAAGATAGCTACATTCTGTTTAAGGTTTTAGAAAATGGGGGAAAGACGGTTTTTTGTGAGGAATGTTACGTTACAACTAAGCGGACCTCACGGGCCAGGCAGGAAGAAGTCTACAAGCGTAGAACTGTTGGTGGGATATATCAGGCCCTTTCAATGAGTAAGCCGCCAATTATGGTGAGGCTTTTCTACACGCTTTTGCCTTTTGCCTCTCCGTTACTGCTTGTTTTGGGCAGGAAAGGCTATTATTGGACTAAGGGAATCCTTTCAGGTTATGTTGATTATGCGAGGGGAGACCGAAGCGCTTCTTGGCGACAAACTTATGCCTAACTAAGGTTTGAAGAGTGAATCTCTTGTGCGACGCCCAACAGAGCCTTTCATGAAACTTTTTGGATTAGAAGAGGAAATGCCATAAATACATCCTTAGGTTATAATTCGAATTTATACTAGCGCGTGATTTAATATGAAAGCATTTGCAAAGGTAGATGGTTCAGTTGCAGAAGGGTTTAATGATGGCAAAACTTAAGGTCGGCGTAGTTGGCGGCGGCCATATAGTAGCGTACAGGCACTTACCAGTCTTCCAGAAAATTAAACATGTAAAAGTTGTAGCGATCTGTGACAAGAATGAATCAACGGGGAAGAATGTTGCTAGACGTTTTGGCATAGATCGTTATTATAACGACCTTTCGGCAATGTTGAAGGATGAACTTGATGTTGTTGATATATGCACTCCAATTCAGACACATGCTCAACTGGCAATGGAAGCTATGGAGTCTGGGCGCCATGTGCTGGTTGAGAAGCCTCTTGCAATGAGCGTTGAAGACGTTGATAGGATGTACGAAGTTGCCGACAAGAAACATGTAAAGCTTTGCGTCGTGCACCAGAATATTTTTAATCCAATAGTCAGAAAGGCAAAACGTTTAGTAGACGAAGGCGCTGTTGGCGATCTAGTAAGTGTTGATGTTGGCACATTTGTTACGAGAGATTATCAGCTCTGTCTCGACAAAAATCATTGGTGCCATAAGCTTCCCGGCGGAATCTTCTTTGAGACTATTCCGCATCCTGTGTACTTGTTGCAATTGTTTCTTGGGAAAATTGTGCCCACTTGCGTTATAGCTGAAAAGCTTCATTTTTCTTGGATGAAAGCTGATGAAATAAAAGTTTTAATCAAAGCAGAAAAGGCTGTAGGGTCTTTAATGGCCTCGTGCAATCCTCCTTATCATGGCGATACGCTCAATGTTGTTGGGACAAAATTGGGGTTGCAGGTTGATCTCTGGGCAAGAAGCATAATCAAACATGGCCGCAGAACCGAAACTCCTTACTCTATAGGTAAAAGCAATCTTGGAATTGCGCGTCAATCTTTTGGGTTAATTGGAACAACTGTTAAAAATGCGTTGACAATTGCCACTGGAGGAGTAAAAGTCAGTGCTCATTACGGATTTATTCAACATTTTTTGAAAAGCATAATCAATGACACGGAACCTCCGGTCAGCCGAAATGAAGCAAGAGAAACCGTAAGGGTGGTTGCGGAAATCTGCAACGCTATAGACAAGATTTCTAAATCAGCATAGTCGCATGGAGATTACAATGCCTAATCTTCTCAGAATAACATATTACATTGCTGCAGCGCTTAAAAGAGTACATTGGAAAAAAGAGAAGCTTAGGAAGTATCAAGAGAAGCGACTTCGATTCGTAATCAGGAATGCATATGAAACTGTCCCTTTCTACCGCGAACTTTTCAAGAGAAATGGTATAACTCCAAACGACATTAAGAGAATAGAAGATCTTGAAAAGATACCTGTAGTGAAGAAAGAAGATCTAAAGTACGAGACCCCGTTAAGACTTGTGTCAGCGAGGTTTGATTTTAATAAGCTGAAAAAGTTGAGAACTAGTGGCTCCACTGGGGAACCATTCGAGTTTTACATTAGCGGAACTGAGGACGATTGGCGGAAGGCAATATACTTGCGCGCCAACATAAGCTGTGGCCAAAGACCAAGAGATCGCTGGGTCGTTTTAACTGCCCCTCATCATTTCTATGATACTACGAGTATTCAGAAGAAAGTTGGGATTTTTTCTCAAACATGTATATCAATATTTACCAAGCCTGAGGAACAGGCTGAGCTCGTTAGTAAAGCCAATCCGGACATTTTAGACGGCTACAGTGGATCGCTTTTTCTTCTTGCCAAGGAAGTTGTAGAAACAGGATCAAGAATGATACGCCCAAAAATCATTTTCGGAACCGCTGACTCTGTGGATTCCAGTTCACGTCGTTACATTGAAGAGATTTTTCAAGCTCCGTTTTATGATCAGTTAGGCTGCGCAGAAGTTGACAGAACCGCTTGGCAATGTCCTGAAAAGGCGGGGTACCACATGGATGCGGACAGTGTTATAATACAGTTTGTTGACAAAGACGGGAAAGAAGTGTCTGATGGAGAAAGAGGAGAAATCATCTATACAAGCCTTTTTAATTATGCGCAACCTTTCATTAGATATTCCATAGGCGACGTTGGAGTGCCATTAAGCGAGGATTGTTCCTGCAACAGAAGACTTCCGCTTATGAAGATCATCGAAGGACGCAAAGACTCGTTTCTCGTGCTTCCCAATGGAAGATTACTGTCTCCCATGACTTTCTGGACAATTATGCGCTATTTTGAGCAGGCAAACGAGATCGACCGTTTTAGGGTTATTCAGAAAAAATGGGCATCAATTGAAATCTACGTGAAGACAAAAGACACATCCGTCTCAAATGAACGTTTGGAAAAAAGACTTGTTCAACATATAAGGAAATGCTTGCAGGTTGACGAAGCTTCCTTGGATATAGTCGTAAAATTTGTGAAAGAAATTCCGATGGACAAAACTGGAAGGCTGAGGTCGGTGATCTGCGAACTTCCTGAGTTGCCAAATATTACTTAGCAGATTGTTGCATGTTAAGAGTGATTCTCATGCCTAACCTTGCAAGAATATCCTACTATCTCTTTGGGGCAATTAGAAGACTCGACTTGAGCAGGGACAAACTGGAAAAATACAAGAACAAACAGTTAAGAAAAGTCGTGAAGTACGCCTTTGAAAATGTTCGCTTCTATCACGATTTGTTTAAGGCCTCGAGAGTCAATGCGGAAGACATTAGAAATACACATGACCTTAACAAACTGCCAATTATCAGAAAGAAGGAAATGAGGCAACACGACAGAGACGATTTGATCTCGAAAGATTTCAAAGACCAAAAACTTAAAAGTCTAACAACTGGGGGCTCAACTGGCGAACCCTTCTCAGTTTACATTTGCGGAAAAGAGGACGATTGGCGAAAAGCGATCTACCTCAGAGCCAATATCACCTGCGGGCAGAGACTTCGAGATCGTTGGGTGGCGATTGATGTTGCTGAACGGGCAATTGAAACCTCCTTTCTTAATCGTCTTTTTGGAGTTTTTATCCGAGAAGTCGTTCCAGTCACATGGGATAGGCACTCACAGCTGCAAGCAATTGCAAGACTGAGCCCTGACATTTTGGATGGTTTTTCAGGTGTGATATGGCTTTTAGCTAAAGAAGCTGAAGCGAGAAATATAGAGGCGATTCATCCAAGGATAATTTTCGGCACAGGAGACCTAATTGACAAAGCTTCCAGGAATTACTTAGAGAAAGTTTTCAATGCACCGTACTATGATCAATTCGGCTGCGCTGAGGTTGATAGAACTGCTTGGCAGTGCCCTGAACGCTTGGGTTATCATATTGATGAGGACTCTGTCATTATGCAGTTTGTCGATAAAAATGGCGAAGAAGTGGCGCCGGGCGAAAGAGGCGAAATTGTTTGCACCAGTCTATTCAATTATGCCATGCCTTTCATTCGATACGGCACAATGGACATTGGAGTACCAATGGACGAGGAATGCCCATGTGGAAGAAAACTGCCTCTAATGAAAGTCGTTGAAGGACGCAGCAATTCTTTTCTAGTCTTCCCAGACGGACACGTGGTTGCCCCGATGAGTTTTATCGAAATTTTGAAGGCTTTTACACTTGCTGAAGAAATTGACCGATATCGCGTTATTCAGAAAACCAAAAATCTGATTGAAGTCTATGTGAAGAAGACAAAAGAAGATGTTGATGAAGAAAGAATTAGAAGCTGGCTATTAGCCAACATCTTGGAAGGTTTGCCAAAGGTTGAGAAAGTAGATTTGTCGAAAGTAACTTTTGAAGTGAAATTTGTCGACGAGTTTCCTCTGTCTGGAAGGGGAAAATTAAACGTGGTCGTTTCTCATGTTCCAGCGTTTAGTTAGAGCTGGTGCGTTAGCTTAAGAAGTGATTGAATGAACATTTTACAGGTTTGCACACAGCCATTCGGAACACCGGAAGGCGGTATTGCAGAATATGTAAACAATGTTTCAAAGTTTTTGGCTAGAAAACACAACGTCACCGTCTACGGGACTAAGCCTAAACAGAGTTTTCCAAGAATAGAATACGTTGACGGAGTCAGAGTTGAAAGGTTCAAACACTATTATCTGGGTGGAGCCTACCGGTTTTCCATAGAGTTGCCATTGAGATTGCGCAAAAGCAAGTTCGATATAGTTCATGGGCATGGATACCACAGTTTTCCATTACATTTTTGCACTCTGGCAAAGCGCAACAGGTTTATCGCTTCAACACATTTTCATGGACACGGACATACTGTTTTTCGCGATTCACTGTTAAGACTGCTCAAACCCTTCGGGAAAAGAACATTACTTAAGGCAGACAAGATTGTCGCAGTATCCGAGTATGAAAAGTACATTCTTGAAAGAACATTCAAGCTTGACTCAAGCAAGATTATTGTCATTTCAAACGGCTTAAATCTGAATGAGTTCTCTAATCTTAAAAGAAACAGACGTGACTTTAAATCGATGCTCTATGTCGGAACGTTATACAGTTATAAAGGACCCCAGTATCTTATTGAAGTTCTTCCAAAACTAGACGACGATGTCATCCTTGAAATTGTCGGGAAGGGACCTTTGAGGCAGTCTTTGGAAACACGTGCGAAGGAACTGAAAGTCAGCGACAGAGTCAAATTCTATCAAGACCTGCCACGTGATGAACTTCTGCAAAAATATGTGGATGCTGACTTGTTTGCATTGCTATCTAGATACGAAGCCTATTCAATTGTCGTTGCCGAAGCGTTAGTTGCGGGAAAACATTGTATATTAACTAGGACTTCTGCCCTTACAGAGTGGATAGACGAGGAAAACTGTTTTGGTGTAAATTTCCCTGTTGATATCGACGGGTTTGCGAGGCTTGCGAAAAAGGTTTTGGACCTTGGTCCGAACAAGAATAATGGCAAAAAATGGATTGGGAAAAAAATTCTGGAATGGAAGGATGTTGCAGACCGGCTTGAAAGCGTCTATCTGGGCTAACATGTAAAACATGAGGAGAGTCCAATGCATGGTTAATTATTTGCGAGCGGCTTATCGATTATACGCTGTCAAGAAGCACTTGTATTGGAGTCGTGATAGACTTCTTAGGCACCAGACTGTAGAACTCAAACGTGTAATAAACTATGCCTTCAGTCATGTTCCGTATTGGCATGACAAGTTCAAAAAAGTTGGATTGAAACCAAGCGACATTAAGACTGCCAAAGACCTAAACAAGCTACCAATCATGAATAAAGGCGAATTTAGAATGAACATTTCGCAGATGGTCTCCACGAGATTTGACAGGAACATGCTCAAAAAGGTCTTCACAAGCGGATCCACTGGACAGCCTTTGACATTGTATTTGAGCCCTGTTGAGGACGAGTTTAGAAAAGCAAGACACTTGCGAGCCAATATTTTTTGTGGACAAAAAATGAGAGATAATTGGGTTGTAATTACGTCGCCATACCGTTTTGAAAAAATACAGAGGCTTTCGCGACTGTTGAAAATCTATGCGATGAATACGCTTTCGGTTTACGATAGTCCGTCTAAGCAGTTGATTTCGGTTGCGAAATTGAAGCCGGACGTGTTAGAGGGTTATTCAAGTTCTCTGTATTTGCTGGCGAGAGAGGTTGAAAGGCAGGGAGTGGATGCGATTAGACCGAGAGTCATGTTTAGTGGTGCTGAATTGATAGATTATTCTTATAGGCGGCTGATAGAAAAGGTGTTTGATGCACCACTTTACGATCAATATGCCACAAATGAATTTGAAAGGATGGCTTGGCAATGCCCTGATAAAACTGCATATCATATAGACGCGGATGCGTTGATAATTCAGTTTGTGGACAAGGACGGTGAAGAAGTTTCCCCTGGAGAAAGGGGGGAAGTGGTTTGCACTAGTTTGTTCAATTATGCAATGCCGTTGATTAGATATGCGGTTGGCGATAATGGAGTGGGTTCAGCGGAAGAAAGGTGTAGCTGTGGTGTTAATTTTCCTTTGATGAAAATGGTGGAAGGGCGAAGCGATTCAATCCTGTATCTTCCTGATGGTCGTCCTTTATCACCTCTTGCGTTTATTTATGCGATGCAGCTGTTCAGGTTGTTCGAGTGTATTGAACAATGGCGCGTTGTTCAAGAGAGACAAAATTCACTCAGATTTGATGTTAAAAAGGTAAATGTGAATGTTGATGAGCGAAGTATGGAAACCGAATTGGTGGGGCATATTAGAAAAGTGCTAAATTTGGATTCTGATGTAGAGGTTGAAGTGCATTTTGTCAATGAGATCCCAGTCGATAAGAGTGGCAAAATGATGAAAGTTATCTCTAAATCGTAACGGACCGCACCTTGGTAGGTCTGATTAATTATGTCCTTGATAATGGCGTGGAGAGAGGAGCTATGAAAAAGTGGATGGGAACGAAGATTCTAGATGGGAATGATGTTGCTAATCTGTTGGAAAATGCTTGCTTACGATAGACTGATGACTTGTGTTTTAAGGGGAAAACTAATGCATGGGGATAATTGGCTTTTCAATGATTCCACTAGCGGACTTCCTAGATTTATTGCCTTTTTTGGGCCTGATGGGGCGGGTAAGTCTACACAGGCTGAGCTTTTGGTTGGCTTTTTGAGGAATAGGGGCTTTAGGGTTAAGAGAGCTTGGGTTCGTTCGACACACACGTTTGCTTATTTGTTGTGGATGCTGTTTTACAAGTTGAATCTTTGTGATGATAGGAGTGGCATGCTTAGGAAAATGCGGGCTGGTTTTGCGGTTTCGTATTTGAATGAGAGTCGATATGGTGCGGTTAGTCCGATTACTATGAGTCCCCCTATTTTGAGGGGGTTTTTGTCGCGTTGGATTTGGGCGACGATTGAGGTTGTTAGTATTGTTCCTGTTGTTGTCTTGCAGGTTTATTTGCCTTTGTTGTTGGGTCGTGTGGTCGTTGCTGAGAGATTTGTTGTTGATAGTGTTGCGAGTATTGCCTATTTTTTGGGTGACGAGGGTTTTGCTGAGGGTTGGCATGCGAGGTTTTTGTTGAGGCTTGTTCCAAGGGGGACTGTTTTTGTGTTTGTTGATGCTGATTATGGGACGATTTTGTCAAGACGTAGGGAGGTTGCTGGGCCTCGTGAGTATACGGAGTTTCATAGACGTTTGTACAAGAAGCTGGCAATAGTGGTTGGAGCTGTTTACGTTAATACGTCGAGGCTTTCTGTTCAAGAGGCTCATCAACGTATTTTGGATTTTGTTGAAAAACGGATGAGTTAGTACGTTTCTCTTTTTATGTGTTGTAGCAGGTCTTTTAGGAATTTTTTGGTGAAGTTTGGGTTTAGCATGTGGTAGATTTGCATGACCATGCTGTTTCTGCTCTTTCTTCCCTTTGTTATTTCCAGTAGAGACTTAGCTACAGTTATTGGATGATATTTATGCGGTGTTTCAAAATCATTTCGAATAAGCCTTGTTGTCTCAAGGTTTTCTTCGCCTAAACTTTCTACTATTCGTTGAAGCTCTTCAGGCATTGTTCTGTATGCTGCTTTGTGGAGTAATGCGGTGATCGAAGCATGTGTCCTTGCTGCCGATGTTATATTATTTTGTTTGACTATCTGAAGAAAATTGTTAATATTCATTTGTTTGAGATAGTGAATGAATGTATAGTATTCTGATAGTGTATACATTTGTTCTTTTATTATGGAGTGAGCAATGATGCATGATAAGTCGGCTTCGGGTTGTAGAATTTTGACGTGTTCACCGTTTGGTAATTTTGTGGTTGCGACGCAGGGGGATAATGTTGTTTTATCCATATAGGTTATGAAGCTTACAGCGACTTCAGAGTACAAGTCTATTCCTACATTTGCTTCTTTATCTAGCAAGGTTGTTGATCTTGGTCCATGCGTGACTAGTTTGTATCCGGCATTTTTCATAACCTTCACAGATTTAATGTGATCGCCATCTCCTCCGAAGATGAGTATGTCTAAATCAACAGTTGTTGAGGTGTAAGGTCTTATTGTTTTGAAAAATGCGTGCTCAATATTTGCGTCCGTTAGGATCTTCGAGGCGCGAGCAATTGCGTCGTTAGTTCTTATGTAGCTCGTCTGCTCGTTCTTATAAAGACCAACAAGTTCCCCCAGATTTTTCGGGCCAATTTTGTGAAGATAGAAAAAAAGCATTCTGTTTCCGGCAGATATACGAGACAGCTCAACTAGTTTATCTTGATCTGTTGAGAACGTGGTGGGTTCAAATGGCGAACCAAGAACTCTTAGAAGCTCTACAGTTAGGTTCATGTTATCCCTTGAATCTTGTTTATGTCTACAGGATTATACAAATCGTTTTTGGTTATGAAGATTTTGAGTGCGCTAAAGTCTTTAGTCTCCAATTTTGCTATGAGTTCAACTTCCTGAGTTTAGCTTCTTAAGATAAGTATTATTTGTTTGATAGATTCAGGTATCTATTTGAAGCAACTGGACGAACAATTATTTAAAAGTCAGCTTAATCCTTGAGGAGTAGTTATCATCAATGATGGACCATTTGAATACAGATACGAACAGCAAAAAAGTTGCCTTGTTTCTGATAGCTACAAAGGGGAGACAAATCGCTTTTCGCGTTATTGAGAATTTGACGAAATTATCCGGTTTAGACTTGTTCGTGATATCTCATAATGCTATTGATATAAAGGACCTAATAAATGACATAAACGATAGAGCGGGAAAAAAAATATGCTATTTTGAAGCTTCTAGTAATTCAGTATGTCAAAAACGAAACATGGCGCTTCTCATTTCCATTGCTAATAAATATGATTATTGCATCCTCTCAGATGATGATATAATGATAGAAAATGCTTCAGATATAGGTAAATTGGTTAATCTGTTCAAATCGCTTCCTGAAGAATGCGCTGTCTTATCCCCTGCACTCAAACTTGCGGGAAGACCCATTTATGGGGGACTGCTCTATTGCAATGGCACGTTCATGAGCTTGGAAACACAACCTGCAAGTTCGGTTTGGTATTCATTATGCCCCTCAGCGGCATTCATTGCTGTCCGTGTCAAGTCCATTGCTCGAATGTTCGAAGTCGGGCTAAGACCTTTTGAAGAGCTCTTTGTCATTCAATCTGAGGATGTTGACTTTGCCATGAAATTTTGGTCTTTGGGTTATAAAATTGCCTGCACAAAGCTCGTTAAGGTTCGGCATCAGGGCGATAGGGAACGCATTCCCCCCCAGAGACTATTCTTCATGTACAGAAACCGTGTATTATTGGTTTTGCTAAACTTTTCCGTTGCAGGTGTACTTTGTGCCTTGCCTTTTAGGATATTGAACGATGTCTTCCACAACATTGTCCTATTGCGGACATGTCATTTTTCTTCTTTGGCTAAAGCTTATTTATGGATTTTAAGGCATGCAAGAACAATATTGACTCTAAGAAATCATAGGCAGAGATGTTTTAAATATGATGAAAGAAGGCTGCTTGCACAACTTCCATTACCTTTGCTTTGGCGTAGCAAGTACTAGCATTTGATTCGAAGTTTAAAATCTGGGGAATATTATGCTTGAACTGCTAAAATGGCCTGAAGGGAAAACCCCATTTCTTATCAGAGATGATGACATCTCCTTTTTCACACGTAGCGAAATGCTCTCTGATCTTTACTCTCATGCATGGCGCAAAGGTTTCGTCGTAACTCTTTCTGTTATCCCTTACATATCAGGTGATATTTCCCCTTTTCCTGGCTCGGGCTTTGAGAAACCGCCCTTCAGTCTTGAATATGAGCCGTGTATACCACCATTTGCTAGAGGCACCGCAGGAAATCACAAAATTCGAGACAATCTAGAACTCGTGTCATTCCTCCTTGAAGGCAGGAAAAAGAGGGTATGCGATATGACCCTTCATGGGCTTTCGCACGAAAGAAGCGAGTTTCTGACCGGAGATATTGGTCAAATAGAGAGGATACTTGATGATGCGGTCAAAATGTTCTTTGAAACCTTCAGTTTTCAGCCCAAAGTCTTCGTTTTCCCCTACGACCGAGGCTCTGATTCAGCTCTTGATTCGCTAAGACAGAGGGGAATGAGCATTTGCAGATCGCCATTATTACGCACGCGCACGCCATCGTTGGTTAATCGCGTCCTAAGCAAAACCAGACTTCGCAGGTTGCCCTCTTACAAATTCGTAGACGACATAACAGAGTTCTATCACAATATGCCTGCCTTCTCTCATCATCTGGGTTTTAGAACAGGCTACGATACGCTATTTGAGGTTGCAAAGAAAGAATTTTTGATACGCCGTGCCCAAAATGATCTTTTCTGTCTCGGTCAACACTACTGGGAGTTTTTCTTCGATTGGGAGGAGCACGTTACGCATAATGCCTTGTTGAAAGCTCTGAATGTCTTCCTAGACTACGTGGAAAGTTTCGATGTCTGGAAAACCAGCCTTAATGAAGTCTCGGAGTGGCTCTATACTTTCCACAATATTCTGGTTCGACGGATCGACAAAAATGAAATGTTCATGAAGACAAAATTACCCATAAGGAGCCTATCATTTAGGACTCTTGGCACTTGCAAAATACAAGGAATAGAAAGCGAACTAATAGACAAGGGTGAAGGCATCTGGACTCTAGGAAACATTCCGGAAAACACATCGTTTAGAGTCATCAGCCATTAGCATGCTATTACATGGAAAATATTCATCTCGTTTCGCATAGCGCCTTTTCCGAAATCGAAATAACTAACCTATTTCAATTCAATTGAAGAGGTGCTTGCAAGAAGTCTTGTTTATCCTCCGCATGTGTACCTACTAGGTGAAAGTACGTGAATGAACGCCATTGGGCAATAAGGCCATACATTGAGGGTGACGAAACGAGTTACATAGCATTTATGAACTCGGTTTTTCCAAGAGTCAAATTCGACCTCAAGCGTTGGGACTGGGAGTACAGGGACAATCCTTTCGGGTTTATTCAGATTTTTGGCGATTCTGGAGGTAGGATAGTTGGGCATATGGGACTGGCATGCGTAAAAATTAAGGTCGGAGAATGCATAGTCCGAGGTTCACAAGCAGTAGATTTAGCAGTTTGCCCAGATTATAGGGGTAGGGGAATGTTCCTTGAAATCGGAGAAAAGTTAATGCAAGACGCACAAGATGAAGGAGTCGTGATTTCTTACGGTGTGCCGAATGAACCTGCCTATCGTGGGCATCTTAAATATGGATGGTTTTATGTTTCAGAAATTTCCGTTCTTGTTAAAGTTATGAGCAAAAGAGGTTTCCTTATCTTCCTCATGGAGAAATTCACCAGCTTTATTAGTCGGCCACATTCTGAGTTCATATCAAAACTCATTGGTTTAATTAAAAGCTCGATAAAAACTTCACATGTCAAAGACTGGAAGAACTTTCCGCGCGCAGGCGACTTCAAAATTCACGTGGTGACCTCATTTGATGAACAAATCGACAAATTCTGGGAGGTAACTTCAGAACAGTATCATCTTCTTGTAGCTAGAACTTCAGAATACTTGAATTGGAGGTACGTAATGAAACCACATTCTGACTACGTAATCCAAATTGTGAAAAGACAAGACAAAATAGAAGGATATGTTGTTTTGTCAACAGAAACTCATGGCTCGCTAGGAGGGAAAAGAGGTTATATTGTCGATATTTTCGCAGGGTCAGAAAAGGCAATTCATTGCCTACTTCAATCGGCTTTCAACTATTTTGTTGGAGAGAATGTCGATCTAGTGACTTGTTGGATGGTGAGAAATCAATTGTCCTTTGATTGCTTTTCAAAAGGGGGTTTTATTAATGATAGTTCCGCCTCCCAAAAACTGATCTGCCGAATCAACACTAGTGACGATGAGTTTACAAAACTTTATCGTAGAGTTGAGAAAGAATGGTTTTTCACTATGGGCGATTCTGACGCCATATGAATTGAGAACACAATAGCGCGCTGCGTGGAAAGGAGAGAAAATCATTGAACAAAAATGTGCAAGCATATTTGATAGTGGCTTGCTTTTGCACTCTCGTCTTGTTCCTAGGCATTCTACAATTAAGATTGGATTTCAATCGATCGATCTTCTCTACTGGTGATATTGTCTACATGTTTCCTTTATCTACATGGATTTATTTAATGTTTTTACCTGTCGGATTCTTTCTCATTAGGAAGTTTGACAAACGCTTGTCGTGGGTTATTCCTTTTGCTTTAGCCATCCTTCTCTATGTAGTCTTTCCGATAGTGCAGTATCCAAGTATCTTCTATTGGGATACCTTTTACCACGGAACGACAGCTAAGTATATTATAGATAACGGAAACTTCTCAACCAATACTGGATATTTCCAGTACCCTGGGGCTTTCATATTATCGGGGGTTGTTTCCGAAGTACTTGGTCTTCCGATAATAGAAACAAGCATGCTATTGGCCTCCTTTTTGGTAATCTTAGTCGCTTTTCTCTTGTTTGCAGTTGGCAGGTTATTTGCAAAAACGGAAAGTGCGCTTGTAGAAATGGGTTGGCTGGTCCCGACAATCTGCCTTACATTCAATTTTAGTTTTCTGAATGGCGCCCATTATTCGCCACAGCTACTAGGTCTATGCCTATTCATCCTTTTCTTGATTATCAACGTGAAAAGCTCGTTCAAAATTGACCGAAGCTTGCTGCTTGCCTTGTTGGTCCTGCTTCCAGCATTAACGATAACTCACGTGTTCTCTGCAGCAATGACTGTTACTTGCTTGCTCTGCGTTCTTGTAGGCGGACCTAGAATAGTACCATCAAAACTCAGAGGCAAGCACTTTGTGACTTTAATACTCCTTTTATTAGCAGTCGTTTTGTTTATTTCTTGGAACAGCTTTGTTGCAGATGCAGTGTTTAGAGATACAACAAATTTCCTCGCTCTAGTTATGAGGGGTGGAAAAACGCTTTTTGGCGCGAGAGCAGGTTCTATTTTGTTTAGCCCTTTGGCAGGATCACTTACACCAGCTCTTGGATTGTATCGTTACGGAGTCTACGCGTCCTTAGCCTTTGCGAGTATTCTTGGGTTGATATTGTTTTGGTCTAGAATGCAAGTTAAACTAGTTTTTTTGCTGGCTCTCGGGGTCCTACTAGGAACAGTTGTTATTTACTTAACCCCAGCTACATTTGGGGTGGGCCGTATTCTCTTCTACGGCGGCGTTATTATTTCCATTCTGGCTTCGTACGCGATAATGAAACAGAATGTCAAATTTCTGGCATTAAGTAGAGTTCAGAAAATGCTTAAGATGATTCTTCCTTTTCTTGTAATTGGAACGTTTGTGGTGTCAAACTTGTATTATTCTACCTATGCTTTGTTTATGCATCCAGACGAGATATCCTCATTCAAGTTTATTGCCGAAAAAGTGAGAAGGCAGATTTCCATCGAAATAGATCAAGCTCTTGCTATTCCCTTCTATGCAAAAGAACCCATACCAATGCTTATTATCGATGAACGCGCACCGTCTGATATTGCCAAGATGAAATTTGAAAGTGGTGATTTAAGTTTACAGTATCTGCCTCGACAACTATATTACTACAATTTGAGTTTTATCGAAGGGAACAGTAGCTTGATTTATTCAAACGGGCTTGCGAGATTATATGCAAAAACGAATAGTAACTCACCGTAACTATGGATTATCCATGTTTTGGCCCTACATAAGCAAAGGCGGTTTTTTGGTCACTGATGATATAAGATTAAACGACGCTTTTCTTGATTTTGCCACAAGTTTTAACGTCAAACCTTTTATTATAAAACGTGTAGGTGTCATGCAGAAGCCCTAGATTCGTCTTGCAAATTTCTGTGTACTAACCCGCTTATTGAACGAAATTAATCTTAACTGAGAAGCAACACTGAACGCGCCAAAGTTCACCTTACAACCAAATGGTACGTAGACTCCGCGAGCTTGGTATAGAGATGTTCGATGAGACCTTAACTTGGGCTTCGTCTGGGGAGTGGGAGGGCGTATGCAAGACCTAAACCGAGGCCTAAATCACTTAGGCTTTTAGGTGTTTCGCGGTTTTTGCCATTGATCCCATTTACTCATATTTTGCGCGCGCGCACTACAGCGATTCATCGTTAATTAATAACATATGAGCTTAGATTGAAGAACCCCTTGTGGATGCTGCTTTTAGACAAGAGGGATAATGTCTTACACCAAAAAGGGAACAAACCATGTCTCTTCTTTATAATTTGACTGTTTCGATTTTACGGAGGATAAACATATACGACAAGCGTAACCTTAGTTATTCTTTAGTAATTTCTTCCTTGATTACCGATGGTAAGGGTAAAACCATTTTGGATATCGGTACTGGAACAGGATACATAGCTAATACTTTGTGCAAAAAGAAAAAAGTATTCATTGTTGGATTAGACATAGATAGACGGGCTTTCAAATCGAATAGGCTTCGATTATTTCATCCAGTTGTAGCTGATGCTCATCATTTGCCATTTAAAAACGAGGTTTTCGACACAATCCTTTTCATATCTTGCATCGAACATCTTGATCATCCCTTAACCGCCATCAACGAAATAAGCCGAATCACCAAGCAAAACGGTTTCTGCATAACACAACTCCCCAACCTGCAATGGCTGATGGAACCCCACACAAAATTCCCTCTCCTATATTTCATACCACACAGATTTTCGTCAATAATCCTAAAAAGCAGCAGGTACGCCTCTGTCAACTTAAAAGTCACCCTAAAAAACGTTATCTTATGGTTCGCCAAATCAGGTTTCACAAACACCCAAAGAAGAAACATATACCACGACTTAAAAATCTTCAAACTTTTACCCTGGCCCCTCGGATGGTTTTTGATATTCCATAACAGAAGAAGAAACACCGACACACGCAATTGATAAATGAATTTCAAAATTGTTCTGCAAAGTACCTAAGTAGATAGGTTATTATCAAAGTCTGGCAATAAAATTATGGCGAGAGGAGAGAAGTTAAATGGGTAAGGCAAGACCTTTTAAAAGGAAACTCCATAGCGTAGCACTCACCTTTATCTTAATAATTAGTGCAATTGTTATTCCATTATCGCTCCTTATACAACCTGCAGGGTCTCAACCCCCATGGTGGAATGAAAACTGGAACTTTAGAAAACAGATAATCATAGACCACACCAAAGTAATAGCCAATTTAGAGAACTTTCCCGTCCTCATAGACATTGTTGACCCCGATTCAAAGGCAAAGGCTCAATTCGACGGCGGGGACATCGTCTTTACAATCGACCATAACACTACACTCAACCACGAAATAGAATTTTATGATGGAAATTCAGGTCACTTAGTTGCATGGGTGCAAATACCAATCCTTTCCTCAACTGCCGACACAGAACTTTACATGTACTATGGCAATCCTTATGCTCAGAATCAGCAAAATGCCTCGGCTGTTTGGAATACCAACTTTGTCATGGTTCAGCATTTAGAAGAATCCGGTACATCAAGTCGATATGATTCCACAATCAAAGCGAATGATGGTACAGCTTATGGTGGTATCGTTAAAAATGTTGCGGGAAAGATCGATGGTGCGGACGTGTTCGATGGCGTAAACGATTATGTAAGAGTGGCTAATAATCCAACTTTGAACCCGTCATCGGCCATAACCATCGAATTATGGATAAATCTATCATCAACAGGCAATTACATCAACCTAGTCAACAAAGGCACATATAGCCAGTACTATCTGAGGTTGGGCCCTGAAGTGGGAAGAACCTTTTGGTATGTGAAGTTTAGTGACGGTACAGTAAAATCTGTCGAACGCAATGTCGGATGGTCTTGGAACTCGTGGCATTACTTGGTCGCCATGTTAGACACTCAGACACAAACCATAAAAATCTACCTAGATGGTATCGAAAAATATGGTGAGGCTTTTGGTCATGGTCAAGGCAAGAATATCATTGCGACGACAAGTCCTGTTCTTGTCAGCGATGCAACCCAAAGATTTGTGAAAGGTTCAGTTGATGAAGTGCGCATCTCAAACGTTACTCGCTCGCCAGCATGGATACTAACCAGCCACAACAACCAAAAAGACCCCACAACATTCTACACGATTGGATATGAAGAGCCCAATCCGAATCTATCCTCACCACTAGTTTATGAAGACCCTAGGAACGAAGCTACAGACACATACACTAATCCAACCCTATCCGTTAAGGTGTTTGATCCAAGCAGTAAAAACATGACCATAATTTTCAAAGAAAGAGTGGCAAACTCGTGGATTGACATTGGAATTTACGAGAATGTTCCGTCTGGAACGTATTCTGTAATTGCAGCTCAGATGAAAAACCTTGGAACCACTTACTACTGGGGCGTATCCGTTAATAACGGAGAAGCTTGGACAAACAAAACCTTCAGTTTAACAACAACAACCAAAATACTTCAGCAAAAATGGATGGCTAGAACCGGCTATAGAGGCGTTTCTGGAGTACTAGCAGCTGACACTGACGGGGATGGCATAGACGAGGTCATTTATGCTGGAAAGGGCGGAGTTATAGTGCTAAATGGGATTGATGGAAGTAGAATATGGAATGTTTCTGATAGCAGCATCGGTGATCACGCTCAACCCCAGATGGTCGATCTAAACAACGATGGCATCCTAGAAATAGTTGTGCCACTGGAGAACCCTACTGGCTTGCTTGCTCTACATGCCAACAACGGTAGCACATATTGGACAGTGCCAGTTTTAGGAAGAGAAATATATTCAAGCCCTGTGATTTTCGACATTGATGGAAATGGTCATCCAATAATTTTCGTTGGCTCAGAAGACACATCCAATGGTTTAAGCGGCAAAGGCAGGATCACAGCCTTAAGTTACGATGGAAACATTTTGCATCAAACTTTTGCATGGCGTCCTTGCAGCGGCGGCTTGTCCATCGCGGACACCGATGGGGATGGAGAATTTGAACTTTATATGGGCGATAGGCACATGTACATGAACAGTCCAGAATATGGGGACAACGACTATGGCAGAGGAGTAGTATCTTTTTGGGCTAGAAACTTAACATTAAGGTGGTACCGCCCAGAAATCTTGTGTAGTAGCCAAATCCCCATGATAGCTGACGTAAACAAAGACGGAATACTAGACATTATAATAGGCGACCTAGAGGGTGGGTTAGCCGTGCTTAACGCAACAGACGGAAGCACAATAAAAATAACCCGAGGCATCCCACAAGACGCACCCACCCACTATCAACCAAGCGTCTATGACATAGACGGCGACGGAAACCTAGAAATGTTAATGGCTGATCCACATGACGAAACTTCAGACGACTTGGTTATCTGGGACCTCGTAAAATGGCAAATAGACGCAAGAATCTACATAGGAAAGAACTTTTACGGTCCACAAGTCGCGGACGTAACTGGCGATGGCATAATGGAAATCATCGCATGTAACTACAAAAGCATATTCATAATCGACAAAACATACCGTGTAATAGACGGAATAGTAGGCCTCTCAGGAGACATCACCCAAGAAGGAGAAATCCGAAACATAGACGGAATATCAATGCTCGCTGGAACACTCAACTACGCAGTGGCACAGGATATAGACGGCGACGGCTACAACGAACTAATCGTTTCAACCCAAAGCGGCGACATATACGCCTTTGACACGCCTGCACGCCGACCCAACCCAAGACCAAGAACCGAAGTACAATTCTACAGCGAGTTCCGGCTTGGAGCAGCAGAATACGTGCAACCCCAAGGCGGACCAGCACCAGTAGTTTCATCTCCACAGCCCCTAAACGGCGCAACCGAAGTACCTGTTTCACTTTCCGAACTAAGCTTTACACTAACAGACTACCAACGCAATCCAATGAACTACACGGTCACAACAAACCCGGACATAGGCTCCGCAAGCGAAATGAACAAAGGAAACGGGAGATACACCCTACCAATAAGCAACCTGCGCTACTCTACAACCTACACATGGACCGTAACCGCAACAGACGGAACACACTGGACAAACACAACCTACACATTCACAACACAAACTCTCTCTCCATGGTGGAACAATGCTTGGCAACACCGCAAGCAAATAACGATAGACCGCAACAAGGTCATCGCTGATCAAAACAATTTCCCAATACTCATTGATATCACAGATGCCGACCTACCATATAAGGCACAAAACGACGGCGACGACATCGTCTTCACAGACAGCAACTCCAATAAGCTCGCACACGAAATAGAACTTTACGACAACAACACAGGCCGGCTAGTCGCTTGGGTGAAAATACCCTCAATTTCATCAACAACAGACACAAAAATTTACATGTACTATAACAATCCCAACGCACTAAACCAGCAAAACTCTTATGCAGTATGGGATTCCAACTTCACAATGGTACAGCACCTAGAAGAAAGTTCTACAACACGATATGACTCAACAAACGATGACAACCATGGAACAGCCTACGGCGGCATTACCAAAAGTGCAGCGGGAAAGATTGACGGAGCAGACGTGTTCGACGGAATAAACGATTACATAAGGGTGAACAATTCTCCTAATTTGAACCCGTCATCGGCCATAACCATCGAATTATGGATAAATCTATCATCAACAGGCAATTACATCAACCTAGTCAACAAAGGCACATATAGCCAGTACTGTCTAAGATTGGGTTCTGGCGAAGGAAGCACTTACTGGTACCTCAAGTTCAGCGACGACACAACAAAGTCTATCGAGGGAAATATTGGCTGGAAATGGAACACATGGCATCACTTAGTAGCCACTGTGGACACACAAGCACAAGTGATGAAAGTATATCTTGACGGCGTTGAAAGGCTCAGCCGTACTTTCGCTGCTGGAAAAACCATCATTTCAACAACGAATCCGCTTCTTATAAGCGATGTAAATCAGAGATGGGTTAAGGGCACAATAGATGAAGTAAGAATATCCAATGTTGCTCGCTCTGCTGCTTGGATTCAAACAAGCTATAACAACCAAAAGGACCCAACAACATCCCATACAACAGGAAACGAAGAAACTATTCCAGAAGCACCGGTAGTTTTTGCACCATCACCACCACACAATGCAATCAACATTTCACCTTCCTTAACACAGCTTAGCTTCAACATAACAGACTATCAAAACGACTTGATGAACTATACCGCCGCTACATACCCCGACATCGGCTCGGACACCGGCATTAACGTTAACAGTGGCAGATTTACAGTAAACGTAAGTGGAGTTCAATACTCCAAGACTTACACGTGGACCGTAAGCGTAACAGATGGCACACACTGGACAAACATTACATTCACCTTTACAACCTTGCCAACAGAACCCCCAACCCAAGCAGACCCCATACTAGTAAAAAGCGGAAACAACATAATCTGCTACAACCAAACAACCACAGATGCAGACGGCGACAAAGTCACAAACATCTACAACTGGTACAGAAACGACACATCGCTAACAAACCTATTAATGCCCTTCGACACAAACAGCACAACAACAGTCAAAGACTATTCTGGCTATAACAACAACGGCATAATAGTCAGAGACGTCACCTGGACCAGTAACGGAAAAGTCGGAGGCGCCTACAACTTCAACAGAGGCTTCATACAAATCCCAGGCAGCAGCGCCCTAGACGGAGGAGGACAATGGTCAGAAATCACCATAGAACACTGGATATACCTTACAGCATCCCAAAGCGGCACAAGAACCATAGCCAGAATTCCCAGCTACGAAATAGGCATAAGCGGAAACAAGATCTTCGCAAGCATTTGGACAGCCACAGGCAGTTCGATGATAAGCGGCCACAACCAAATCACCTACAACATGACACTCCAAATAAACACTTGGTACCACGTAGTACTCACCTACAAGAAAGGTACAGCCCTAACACTATACGTAAATGGCTTTGCAGTAGCCACAAAAACAACCGCAGAGTCAACAACCCTAAACTACAACATCCAACCAAGCGGCCCAAATCCCTTATACATAGGCTGGTTCGACTACTTCAAAGGCATAATAGACGAAGTAAGAATATATCCAACAAGCCTATCACCACAACAAATCTACCAACGCTATAACGAAACCAAAGACGGCCTAAGCAACAGCTCTACCATAGTCTATGAAGAAACTAACGTAGGCGACACCTGGCGATGCGAAATAACACCAAACGACAGCCACCAAGACGGAAAAACAAAATCCTCAAACACAATAACAGTAGGCTACAACAACAAACCAACCGCAAAAGACCTCACAATACTCCCAACAACTCCCAGAACAAACGACGACCCAACAGCAAGCTACACATACTTCGACCCTGATGGCGACCCAGAAAACCTAACAGAAACAGAAGTCAGATGGTACAGAAACGGCACACATATAGCAGAACTAGACAACACCTTAATTGTCCCCTACTACCTAACCACAAAAGGCGAAATTTGGCACTTTACAGTAAGACCTTCTGACGGAAAAGAACCAGGTGACACATACGAATCGCCACACGTTCTAATCCAAAACACGCATCCATCCATCACCAACCTCACAATCACCCCTGACCCAGCATACACAAACAGCACACTAACCGCCAACCCAACAGAATTCGACCCAGACGGAGACAACATAACCTTCACCTACCAATGGCAAAAATACAACACAACCGACGAAACTTGGTACGACATTCAAGGAGTAACCAACGAAACACTAGGACCAGAAAACTTCGAAAAAGGAGACCAAATCAAAGTCATCTGCACCCCATATGACGGCCAGGACTACGGAACTCCACAAGAAGCCACCATAACAATCTCAAACTCTCCACCGGAAATAGTTTCATATTTCCCAGAAAGCGACCCAACAATCTATGAAAATCAAACGCAACTATTCAACGCTGCCTGCTTAGATCCAGACATAGACGAACTTATTATCGAATGGTATGTAAACGGCTCATTAGTTCACACAGGTGATCTATACACATTCGAGGCTGGTATTGATTCAGCTGGCACATATGTTGTAACCGTAATTGTATCAGACGGCTTGGCCCAAACATCGCACCAGTGGACCCTGACTGTAGAACAACAGCCATAATTAGCCCCGGACAGATTAACTCCAAGTAGCCTCGATGAGATTTTCGGCACTCGTTACTGTTATAATTCCTAAGTCAAAAGCCCATCCGTCACCTTCAGCTTTTTCCTCTCCGTCAATTTTCACGCTAACGGGTTTGCCTCTATCACCGACATAAATCTTAGTAAGACTTGACGTTGACAACTCGCTACCATCAATCTCAATGCGTAGTTGCCCTAACCAAGCTGTGGACTCGATTTTCGCATTGCTATAAACAGTAAAATTGCTTTCTATAAGCTTGTCAAAATGCGAAATGAATGAAAGCGCAAGGCATACATAGTAGTCTATTGCGTACAAGCCTTGCCTAGCTTTATAGTTTGTACCGTTGTAACTTGAGCTCCACACGAAACTTTCAACCAGCATACTTGACGCTTGATGTTTCCAACTCGCATAAGCTATAGAGTAAGTTGACCCTCCTTGATAAGGACCCTGCACTTTGCCTATCCACAAATTAAGTCCTTCATCTGTATAATATCCCCAATGTTGTAGTTCTGCAAAAGCAGCGATGGCGCAACGTATATTGTCCATTGAAAAGTTCTTTTGAGTTTCTCCCTGATAGGGACCGTAAAATATTTTGTTGGGCTGCATATGCCTACCCTCATGGTTATTAATGTAGATTGTTGGCGTATAGTTCCCCATCAACCACCTTAAAGCCCAAGCCTCAGGCTCTGTTGTATTGGCACCTGGCGGAAACTGACGATTCAAATCCGCTCCATTAGCATTGTACCGACTATTAGCAACAAAACCGTCAGGATTCAAGACTGGAATAACTATTATTGTGTATTCCTCCAATCGTTTACTCCAATAACCACCAACACGATAATCCTCAACAATCACTTCAGCTAACCTCAAACAAGCAAAATTTGTGCTTTTCTCGTTTCCGTGGATGCTTCCGTCAACAATCGAATACCTGCTTCCGTTGCCAATAAATAAGGCATTTATAGGTCGCCCTTGCACGGACGTTCCTATGCTTCGCATAGTAACGACATCACTGTTAGCATTAGTAAAGTTGGTCATCCAACTGTACACCCACGTAATGCTAGGCCAATCAATACCAATCGCAAACCAACGCGCATACTCACCCGTTGGAAAATCCCTAACCATCTTAATCGCTGGAAAAAGATGCCAAATCCCAGCCCACTCAGTTTCAGGTGTCGTTGCATCAAGATCCATCACGTAGAACCCACTTCTGGATTCTATGCCATTCATATGGAAGAAGGCGACTCTGTTATCATCATAACGCGCAATCGTCGTCATATTACTAAAGCTCGATAGATCGGAATTAAGAATAGTTGTCAGCCGATCAATGTTGCCAGTTTCGTTTCGCATTTCAACAAGGTCGCCCCTACGGAAGTTACCCCAATCCGCAACGTAGGTAACAGTATTAGTTGACACCACTTGCGTGCTGTTACTCAAACTTGGATAAAAAATGGTGCAGAAATCCCATAAATGTGAAATGACAACACGTATTTGAGCAAATTGTTTAACCGCTGTAGCATTATAACCACCCTGCTTTGTCCAAATTACCAAACCGCCAAAACGTTCCACATCTTCAAATCTTGTGATTTCCACTGGCGAAAGGCTTCTATAGCTTATACTTTGGTTGCCAAAAAGCCAATAAAAGTTTCTAATAGCTGAATTTTCCTCAACCGAGCCTATCACACCAAAATCATATCTCAACTGGCCAACATAGCGAGTGCTTACAACTACGGAATCAAGGCGAACTTCGACATAATGTTGCACGTTTGCAACGGACGCCAGACCGAAGCAAATGCGACTCACGCCCGTCCCATAACACGTCGTGTCAATGTTTGTGATTGTTATTCGTTCGACACCGTTAATCCACGCTCGGTACTCGCCGTTTGCGCCATGTACTTTAATGTAAAATTCAATGCAATACCATCTTCCCTCAACAGGGTAAATCGCGTCGGTACCTTTACTGATAATAGAACTTCCATTATACCCTGCAACCTCAAATTTGTCAATTCCCCCAGACCGGCAAATTCGGAAAGCGGACTGAGTGTAACCATCAACTTCAAAACTAATCAACCAAAATCTATCGCTGTTATCATCAAGTGGTAATCCTTCAACCATGTAGAAGTACCCCCTCGCATAAACTTCACTAACCGCTTGCGCCATTTCCTCGTAGCAGTAAGCGTACTTCACACCAGACACTATTGCGTTTGTTTGAAAACTACTATGATAAACACCCTCATACGGATTTACCGAAATAACGGTAGCATTATCGCCTACCGTTGTATAAGTTCCATTCCAAACGCTGAAGTCTCCTTTCTCAAACTCATCCTCTAGAAGAACTCTCTCCTCTGGTGGATAATAAATCGAACCACTCGATGACATAACAACAGACCGCTGTAAACCATAACTTACCGATACAATAGAAACGATTAGAATAGCAACTAAAAAAGCAGTTTTTCCGAAATCTTTTGAAATAGTTGGTGTCAAATTAACACCTTATAATATTCGGATAGTATTTCTTCTACTTATTGTAATCGTATGTTTATTCTATATTACTATTTAATAAATCCTTTTGACGACCAGTTCAACAAAAATACACAAAACTACTAACTCTGAAGAATTTAACCAAGTTTCAGTCTCATTTGATAAGGTAAAAACAATGAGAAGCCATGTCTATTGTTACTGGCGGAACTAAGTGCGTGCAAAAAAGCAGCTAAATAGATGCAAACATCATACGCTTTTTATGCGGAAATTGTGTTTAAGCTACACACTTCCTACATATCCAACTGGGTAAATTTTGGTGTTCCAGTCTCCCGAATATTCTACGGTGCCTTCAATATTCTTAATTGTTGTCTCCTCTGTTAAAGCCAATTCTTGGTCAGACACAACCTCCAAAGTGCCATCAGGCAACCTATGGTTCACAATAACTCGAACAACTATGCCATGTTTCAATGTAACATAATCCCCATTATGCCACAACTCAACCCGATACGGTTCAAACCTATCCACACCCTTCCAATCAACAACATAGCCTACGAAGCTTGGGTCCGGGGGATTCCAAGGCTGACGAACGAGATTATGATTGAACACCTTCAACGGAAAGAATGACAAATAATAGTTCCATGGTTTACTAATGTCTGTTCTCCCCATCCACAGGTTCCATCCCAAAACTTGCTCTTCACATCGCCACAGAGTCTGCTCAGTCCACTGATATTCTGTATTGCTAAAGTTAAAGGGCGAGTAGCTCCCAAACTCTCCCAGCCAAAAAGGCACATTCAGTTTTTCTCTGACCCTAACAAGGTACTCCACTGAAATGTATGACATCTGCTCAGGATTCCAAACATCAAAGCTCCATTCCTTATGAAGCCAACGATGAAAAGTAAAAACAATGTTTGGCTTCAAATACGGCTGCAAAACCTCCGCGAACTTGTCAATGTCCCAAGTATAGGCAAGGTATCCAAATGATTGCCAAATGACAATATGCTCCGGATCCACAGCACGCACCATATCCGTCAGATTCGCATAGGCTTTTATCACATCCGTTCGGGACGTAACAGAAGCATCCCAAGTGTCTGGTTCAGGCTCGTTAAAAAGTTCATAAGCTGCTATTCGATTGTCCCCACGATAACGCCTTGCAAGAGCAACCCAATCATCTATCAGCTTTTGCGAACCGAAATCCCCCGCCATATCCTTCCAGTTACAGCAATCTAGAATGGCTTTAACACCATAGTGGTCAAGAAAGCCAAGAACCCAGTTAAGCTTCTCATAATCCAATATGTCAGCGCTTGGCGTTCCATATTCAGGGTTAATTCCACTATCCGAGAAAGCAAAAGCCAACCTAATCGTGTTCAAGTCCATAGCTTGAATCTCTGGAAGATGCAGCTGCCAAGCCTCTTGATAGCGGTCTCCGGCGTGAAAGATATAACTTCCTCCAGCCCCCCTCCAGATAACCTCACTTCCATTGCCATCAAAAATCCTGTCTCCTGAGACATACTGCACCATTTCTTTATGCGTTACAGCCTCAACTAGCCCTGTACCGCGAATACTCGCATTTCTCGGCATCAACGGACCTCCTGAGTCGTTGAAAACAGGAATAGTCGCCAGAACTATAACCAAGAACGAAGCGAGTACTCCAACAATTTTCCTGTAGTAGTGCATGCTCAGTCAGTTCATCTTACGTATTAATACATATTAAACCTTACCGTTGAAACGCTCAACAAAAATACACATCCACCGCAAAACCTACAGTAAAGGCTTCAACCCACGAAAAGCATTAGCTCACACAAGATTGCGTGTGTACTTGTAACTTGAAAGATTCGTGCAAGTACACGCACATAAAAAAACAACTGAGTAGCGCAACAGCAAATGCAAGCACGCTCACGCGACATTTCAGCGCGGAAACAACCCTTATTATTTATGCCCTAGCAATTTCGCCTTAGACAAAAACTCATGTTGAAGGGAGAAACCAGAAATGCTACGAAAGAGCTGGCCTATATTTACGGAAACTCGCATAACGCTAGGCTTGAAAATAGCAACCGTACTTATAGCTACAATAGCCCTCTTCAGCCAAGACCTAGCAATAATATTCACTGATGCCCTCCAAAGCGAAACAACCAGCTACCTACTAGCCATACCATTCCTATTCGCTTATCTTGTATACCGCAAAAGAAAAATGCTCGCTGCAGTCATCCCACTCGAGAACAGAAATCAACCAAGAGAAACCAGGCACCTGCCAGCAATCGCCGGCGTGCTGCTGTCCATAACAGCCGTACTCCTCTACTGGCACGGATCATACACGTTCACCCCGCTCGAATATCACCTGCTCGCACTGCCACTTTTCGCGTCTGGCCTGTGCCTCACACTGTTTAACCCTCAAACCCTACGACAACTAGCCTTTCCAATGGCCTTCTTAGCCTTCTTGATCCCTCCACCTTCAGACATCCTGTACACAATCGGCGCAACACTATCAACAGTAAGCTCAGAAGCCTCCAACGCACTCGTAAGCCTCATGGGCATACCCTCATCTCTCACCAGCGACGCATACGGCAACCCATCAATAATCATCACCCGACCAGACACATCAACACTAACGTTCTCCGTAGACATAGCCTGCTCAGGCATCTACAGCCTAATCGGATTCTTCATCTTCGCCGCCTTCGTGGCCTACATAATCAGAGACAAGCCATGGAAAAAACTCACGATACTCATGATCGGGATCCCCCTCGTCTACCTACTCAACATAGCAAGAATCACAATAATACTACTGATAGGCTACCAATTCGGAATCGACCTAGCCCTCCAAATCTTTCACCTGCTAGGCGGATGGATACTCGTATTCCTTGGAACGCTCTTACTCCTGGCCATATCAGAAAAAGCGTTCAAAACACAAATATTCGCCAAACCTGCCGAAAAATGCCCCCAATGCATCCCCAGCACGCAATCAAACCAGTCATTCTGCTTTGCCTGCGGCAGAATAATCAAATCAGCAAGAAACATGCTACACAAGAGCGACATCGCAAAAATAACCTGCACAATCCTAAGCGTAATTCTCCTCATGTCTATTCAAGCGCCAGTCTTCGTCTTAACAAACGCTCCCATAGTGACCGCCAGCACACCCTCCGGAGAACAGATCTCAACAGATATATTGCCACAGCTACAAGGTTACGACCTCTCATTCTGGTACCGCGACACAGAATTCGAAGCCCGAGCCAAACAAGACCTCGCAGTCATCTACCTATACTCACCCGAAAACGACACTGAAGACGCCGTATGGGCAACAATACAGATATCCTCCACACTCTCTTCTCTTCACAGATGGGAAACATGCCTGATAACCTGGCCATTATCACGTGGAAAACAGCCGACAGTGAACCAAATCAAACTCGAAGACATCCAACTGTCACAAAATCCTCCACTGATAGCTCGCTTCTTTGCATTCAACGATTTGGCGACCGGTCAAACTGAAGCAGTCCTCTACTGGTACGAAACCGCAACCTTCTCGGTCAACTCAACCTCCCAGCAAAAACACGTAATGATCAGCATCATAATCTACCCCCAAAACCCCGACGACCTAACAAATACCGAAGACAAGCTGACAGCCATCGCCAGGGCAATAAACGACTACTGGCAACCCATCAAAACATGGTCACAAGTGACCATGATAATATCCCAAAACGGCCTTTCCGCCGTCGCAATAACAAGTAGCATCATCATCGCCATCATAGCAATGTATGCTTTAGAATCAAGAAGACTTAGAATCGCTAACGCAAAAACCTACCAAAAACTCTCCAAACCAAACAGACAAATAATAGACGCCATCAAAGCATTACCGAAGAATAAAACACCCACACTGAACAACATCGCAACTCAATACAATACCCTAACCAGACGAGCAACCGACCAAAACCAACTGCTACAAAAGCTGCAGAACCTGGAGAAAACCGGAATACTGGAGAGCGAAATAACCAATCAACGAGACGAACCAACACAAACTTGGAAAGCACAAATCAAGCTGAGATAGGAATTCGCGAAGCATAAACCAAGAAAAGAGAACTAAATATGCACACGTCTCAAAAAGCCCTGGAAAAATGGACCAAGCGAAAGACCAATCCAATGAAAGTGACCGGCTGGACCTTAGCAGGCACCGGCGCAGTAGCCTTAGTCGTGTCAACCATTTACTCCTCTTCGATTCTCGCCTTCATAGGTCTTGGTTTGCTCTTCTGGGGCCTCATTCTCTCTTATATTCAAACCGAAGAATACGTAAGAAGCAATCTCTTAGAAGCAACGGCACTTTCATCTCTCGAATCATTAGACCAAATAATGACAGAACTACACTACACTGGAAAAGCCGTGTACCTACCTCCCAAGTACCTCAGAGACCCGGAAGAGAACAAAGCCTACATTCCAAAACAAGAAATAGCAAAACTCCCAACACCTGAACAAACACAAGAACAGGAAAACCAAGTATTCTCAGAACGCCTACAAGCCATGATCCTAACACCTCCAGGCGCCGAACTCACAAAACTCTTCGAGAAAACACTTGGAACCACCTTCACCAAAGAAGACTTGGCATTCCTGCAACAAAACATGCCAAAACTCCTCGTTGAAGACTTAGAAATGGCCCAAAGCTTCGAAATGACAAGCGAAAGCAACCAGATCCACGTTAAAATAGAAAGCCCAGCCTACGCAAGCCTAACAAAGCAAACTGAAAATCTTTCAAGACTCCACACGGGCATAGGCTGTCCGTTAAGCAGCGCCATCGCGTGCGCCTTGGCAAAAGCCACAGGCAAGCCCATCATCATAGAAAATCAAGGAACAAGTGAAAACGGCAAGAGCATAAGCATCGACTACCGCGTGCTCGTGGAGGAAGAGAAAGAACAATGATGTTTCCTCTCGGATTCTGGGACGTAAGTCTACTCGCAGCCGTAACAAGCATAATACTGCTCATAACCCTAGAGCTGCTATCACCATACTACGGGAAAATAAACATGAGAATAGACAGGAAAAAACTCAAAAACGCCACAACAGCACTAACCATTGTCTTCTTGGCAACCGTAGCCATAAGAATCGCCAGCATAATCCTAAACCCATAATACACGTGTCATACGCACTATCACCAACGTATCGAACAAATAGAAAAATGGACAAATCTTCTAGAAGCCAACGGCATACTGACTTATTAAATAGTAATGAGAAACACTATTGGTTGAATCAAAATGAAAAAGCTGTACATACTAGCGTCCATAGTTCTAGTTGCGTTAATAGCTGCGTCGCTGTACGCAGGAACCACCAACGCAGGGTCAGGACCAACCCCACTCTGCGGAACTGGCACAGGCACAATAAGAATCTGGCCACACGGCAGCTACTACCCATTGCCAATCATGCTCACAAGCCCCGCAACCTTCGGAACAAACACCACAGGTCATCATACAGCCTATTCTCCAAACATACTATTAGTCATGACAAACGCATCCTATCAAGGCCTAACAGGACCAGTCACAGTAACATGGACAGGAGGCTCAACAAGCTTTCCGAAATCAAACTTCACCAGCGTCATAACAAACAGTGATAATGTGCCTCCAAGTGGCACAACTAGCGGCGGAAGATACAAAGTCTCAACCCTGCAAGAACACATCGGAGTGAACAACACAGCAGATCAATGGTTATGGTACGTGTACGGTCCATTCCTCTCAAACCCCATAAACGGAACCATCCAGACATTCACTGTCACACTGCCCTCAACACACCCGAGAATGCTCGTCCTCATAATAGGCAAGTCACAATGTTCCACAGGCTGCGGCATACAATGCGTCCCAGAATTCGACATGAAAGTGCCTCCCACACAACCAGGCTTCGTAGTTCCAGACGCAGCACCAGCATTGATAGCACTGTCATCGTTCAGCGCTCTAGGGCTTTACGCCGTCAAACGCAGGAAGAAATAAGGCCAAAACAGCAAAAGACGCAACATCGAACTAAAACCGCACTGTTCTCTATCCCATTTCCAAACATTAAAAACATCCAAAGACATAATTTACATCTTTTCATTTTTGTAATCACCCTTATATGACACATATCTCACTTTTCCTCTAGGCTAAACGCTTTGGACCGCAATTCAGAAAAAGACCGCCTTGCCGAAACCATACTTGACGTCTTGAAAAACAATAGACCAGCAACCGTCAAAGAGCTCGCAAACCTAGTGAAACAAAGACAGCCAATCCCAGAGCGGCAAATACTCGAATCTATCATGAAACTTCAAGATGAAGGAAAAATAACTTTCTCAGCCCAGCCCAAACCAAAGCCAACAAGCCTCGCCGATTACCTGCAGACTTCAGCCACGTGGTACTGGGTCACACTCGCAACCGTGGCAACGACAATTGCCGTGGTTTTCGCAATACCCGAAGACTTGTATCCGTGGGTCTACATAAGATACGTCTTAGGCACAATCTTCGTTCTATGGCTACCGGGATACAGCTTCATAAAGGCCCTGTTTCCAAAAGACCTTCCATTCGCACGGGGTTTGGCACGCACCCTCGAAACATCTGAAAAAAACCTAGACACGATAGAGCGAGTAGCCCTAAGCCTCGGCATGAGCCTTGCGCTGGTCCCTATAGTGGGCTTACTCTTGAACTACACGCCGTGGGGGATACGCCTAGCTCCAATCTTGATAAGCCTCCTCGCACTAACCATAGTGTTCTCCACGACCGCAGTCATAAGAGACTACAAGAACCAAAAACCTGCTAACGCTGCGTGAAGCAACAAATGACGAACGACCTGTTCAAAGTGGCAGAGGACTCAGCCCGCAGCGGCTTCTTCCTAATCTCAGGAACGGCTCTTTCAACCGTGATTCTGGCGATCGGTTCAATACTGACAGGAAGATTTCTAGGCCCAGAACTGTACGGACAATACACCCTGGCGCTTGTCGTTTCTACTCTTCTCTTAACATTCACCGACTTAGGCATAAGCCAAGGCATAACCAAGTTCACAGCAAGCCTCAAAGCAAAAGGCGAAACATGGTACTTCACAGTCATACCAAAAGACGGAACAGACTTTGGAACGCTTCAAACGTCAACCAATGTTACAATACAAAACAGCCCACCTTCCATCAGCAGCGTTACAATAACACCTGATCCAGCATACGCCAATGACACGCTAACAGCAAATCCAACATCACCATACGACGCTGACGGAGACACCGTCACATTCACTTATCAATGGCAAAAATACGAAGAAGGCAACTGGGTGAACATTGCAGGAGCAACCAACCAAACACTTGAACCGGAAAACTCTGTGCAAGGAGACCAAATCAAAATCATCTGCACACCATACGACGGCCAAGACTACGGACCCCCACAAGAAGCAATTATAACAATTTCTAACACTCCACCATAAATCACTTCCAATCATCCCCTAACAGACCCAACAATCAACGAAACACAAAACCAAATATTCAACGTTACATGTTCCGATATTGACGGGGACGCCTCAACAATTGAATGGTGGGTAAACGGCACACCGGTACAGAATCAGGCAGGCGTATACATCTCCACTTACCTGTTTGAAGCAAGCCCGGACTCGGCAGGCACATACATCATAACTGTCATAGTAAAAGACAACGAAACCCAAACATCACGCCAGTAGACGCTAATAGTGAAAAAGCCAGAAAGTTAAACTTCCGATGAGTCCCTACCACCTTTCGTGCGCGTGGTCTACTTCAACGGCGGGATCAAAGGAGTCACTCTAAGAACCTTGAAACTGACATAAAAGCGTGGAGAATCTTAATATTTGGGCAGGGCAATATAATTCGTGGTGTGAATCTTGGAACCCGAAGAGAAGCTCCTAAATCGAATAGTCGTAAATCCTAAGGTTATGGTTGGTAAGCCTGTTATTAAGGGTACTAGGATCCCCGTTGATGCCATTATTAAAAGGCTCGCTGGAGGCATGAGTTTAAGGGAGATTCTTGAAGAATATCCTAACTTAAAGGAGGAAGATGTAAAGGCTGCATTAGAATATGCGGCGAGGGTATTAGCCGGCGAGGAAGTAGTACCGATAGTTGTTGAGTGAATTGTTCAAGTTTCTTGTTGATGAGTGCACTGGTAAACGACTAGCAACTCTTTTAGTCGAAGCTGGATATGATGCCATATTTGTTGGAGACTGGAAGCCCTCATCATCCGATGAAGAAGTTCTAAGTAAGGCTGAGGGTGAAGAAAGAATCCTAATAACCGATGATAAAGATTTCGGGAAGCTGATATTCAGGTTGGAAAAGCCAACAAGCGGTGTAATATTAATAAGAACAACCACAACAAATCCAGAGGAGAGATTCAAACTCCTAATCAAGACTCTAGAATCAACAAATCCAAAAGGTAAATTCATTATAGTCAGGGAAAAAGCAGCTAAAATTAGAAAAATCAAATGATAGAAAATTATGCCAAGAATATACTACATGTGACGCAGTACCTCGGACATAAAAAGATCGACAACACCATGCTCTTTCCTTCAACTTGAAAAACTTGCTTCTGCAATCACAAAAATTGACAGCTTGCTTGAAGAGATAGACTCCGACTCAACAATAATCTATGTTATGAAAACAGCTGGCGAATTTTTACAGCGTAAGAACTCCGACAGGGACTTGACAGAACCCGCATGCCAGTATCTGATACACAGTGCCGCCACTATTAATTTGGCATAAAACTATCTACTTTCCATGCCAACGCGTTTTCTTCGGCAAACTATGACTGCCAGCAATGTCGCAATCATGAATGGTGACAGAACAAGGAATGACTGAAACTCTGGTATAGGCGGCGGATTGTCAACCTCGATAATAGTGATTTGAGTTTTAGAATCCGTTGTATAGCAAATGACTGCTACTACTTGACCGGTTTCCGGGACAAAGCCTTCGCCGTTCAAGTTTGCATCGTTAATCATACTCCATGCCGTAGGACTTGAAGGAGAATAGTTGCCTACCAAATTAACAAAGTACCATAAGGCTTGCTGGACATCCTCCGCTACTCCTTGCCTGTGATTCAAGACATAGTTGACCATGTCCCACTTCTGACCCGCCAGATCCGATGGCGGATTGCAACTGGAAAACAAAGTCACTTGATGAGTCGCTGGACTTCGCGGCATCACACACCGTCTGTCGACACACCATCCAAGGTAGGTACGATTCGTCACGTCGTAACCTGAAGGAACGTTGCTTAACAGCGTCTCATAATAGCTCTCTGTGCCATTCCAAACTTCAATTGTCACCGGCGTTGAGGGCAAGTTTAACCCACAATCAGCTGCATCCACGTGCCCAACAAGAATCAACGAAACTGTCACAATGACAATTAGGCCTAATACAGAACTCATTTTAGAATTCATACTGCTTACCTTCTCTCTTTACTATCCTTGTGTTGTAATCCTTTAAAAGGAATGCTTCTAATCCCGAAATATCGCGCGCCATAATTGTCTACGATTTTTTCTATGGTGAAATAACATTTAATACGACGCTACAGATTGCCCTTACAGCAATGTGGATAAAGTGAATGTTCAAAGTGGAATAGGCTAATGGCAGACGAATTAATCAAAGTCGCAGAGGACTCAGCACGCAGCGGCTTCTTCCTAATCTCAGGAACGGCTCTTTCAACCGTGATTCTGGCGATCGGTTCGATACTAACAGGAAGATTTCTAGGCCCAGAACTATATGGACAATACACCCTAGCACTTGTCATTCCCTCTCTTCTCTTAACATTCACCGACTTAGGCATAAACCAAGGCATAACCAAATTCACAGCAAGCCTCAAATCAAAAGGCGAAACCAAGCGCCTAGCAAGAATAATCGAATATGGACTACTACTCAGAGCATCCACAGGAATAGCTATCTTCATCATCAACTACGTTTTTGCGGATATATTCAGCTCATTTTTCCTCCAAAGACCAGACCTTGCCTTCTACATCAGAATAGCATCCACTTCAATACTCTTCCAAGTGATATTCTCAACCGCAACATCAGCCTTCGTGGGTCTAGATAAAACAGAATACAACGCACTCTCAGCAAACGTACAAGCACTTGCCAAAACCATAATCTCAATATCACTCGTTCTCCTAGGATTTGGCGTCGCAGGTGCCATAATAGGCTACGTGACAAGCTACATTGTCGCAGCAATCGCAGGTATAGCCCTTCTCTTCCTTATGATACGAGAAAAACAAGACGTCAAAGATAGCTACAATATTTCAGACGATTTGAAAACTCTGATGCGTTATGGAGCACCGCTCTACATATCAGTGCTTCTCACAAGCTTCGTTCCACTTTACCAAAACTTCATACTTGCTATCTTCACAACTGACACTGACATTGGAAACTACAAAGCAGCCGCAAACTTCACCGCACTTGTCGCGGTTCTGTCAGTTCCAATCACAACAGCATTGCTTCCCGCATTCTCAAAACTCGATTCAGAAACAAACAACAAAATAGAAGGCTTCTTCAAACTCGCAAACAAATACACAGCCATGATCATACTCCCGATAGCATTCCTGCTAATCCTGCTTTCCAACGAAATAGTCGAAATAGTGTACGGTTCAACATACCAACCTGCCTCATTATTCTTGGCAATTTTCTGCTTGACATATTTTCTCGTGGGACTAGGTTATCTCACACTCTCAAGCTTCTTCAACGGCCTCGGGGAAACAAAAACAACACTAAAAGCAAGCATAATCGCCTTGATCGCACTCATCGTCCTATCGCCCGCACTTACTAAAACGTACAGCGTTCCAGGTCTAATAATCGCGTCCCTCATAGCAAGCACTGCGAGCACGATTTACGGCGCATACATCGCAAGAAAAAACTTCCAAATAAAGTTTGACGTCCGCTCAATAGTCAGGATCTATTTGATCTCAGCAGTATGCAGCATACCCCTTCTTGTTTTTCATTTCACGCATTTGCCCGCGCTCTTCAATGTTCCAATCGGAGGACTTCTATATCTAATCACCTACGCAACGCTAACGCCTCTCGCAGGAATAATGACGATTCCTGAAATCCAAATGGCTAAGCGTATCACACAAAAGATACCATTACTAAAACTCTTTGCAAAACCATTACTGAAATACGAGGAAAACATTCTGCGTATGATCAAAAAGAAGTAGAAGACTCAAAAAGCACATGCGCCATGTTCCAACTGAACACAACAACAAAAGCAAAGAGCAATCATCAAGACACAACGGGTACATAGAAATTGGGAAGTTTAGGTTTTAGGTGCTTTCTGTTCCAGTTATCGTTATGTCGAAGCTGAAACTTGAGATTCCGCTGATGTTTGACGAGACTAAGAGAGTAAATATCGTTTGAACAGTCGCTCCTGAACCTAGCACATAACCTTCACGGTTCCAATTCAGCGTTATGTAACTTGAAGCAGATGACGGGTTCCAGTTACCAATTGTCTTGCTTAGAACCAATGCTGTGGTGCCCTCGTCACGAACGTAAGCCGTGAAGTTACTCGTTGAACCTGGAGTCAACGTTCCCCAATTTATGGATGAAAGTGGCTGGCTGCAACCGCTGTCCACGTACACTCCAACCCCAACGGCTTTCACATTTCCGGTATTAGAGAATGTCTTGCTTGCCGAAAGGAGAGCAGAGACGGTTGTGGTAGCGACGACTAAGGCTGCGATGACTAGAACCGCCAGAATATTACCTTTTTCTGTTGGCATTTCCATCACGGTGTGAAACGTGTGTATTGAGTCTTAATAAACATTATTGTTCACTTAAACAACACAAATACACATCAAGAAAACCTACATGCTTTTACAAACGCTGCAAGCCAACCACACACTGATTCTGAAACCCGCAAACTGGAACCCACCCAACGCTTCCAATCACCTACAGTTTTCTTGGACTTGTGTGAACAACAAAATTGGAACAAACGAAACTGTCCAAGTCAAACAAAGTCTACAAGTGTCCTCTAGTATCGTAGGAATTTCTAGTTTCAGCTTTGACATCATTTTCGAACAGGGCGTTTACTTCCCATGGGATTTGAACCAAGACGGCGTAGTCGACGTTCGCGACCTATTCATCTTGGCAAAAGCATTCGGTTCCACTCCACAAACGCCGAATTGGGATCCACGAGCAGACCTCAACGCAGACTCAATAATCGACATAAAGGACAAATACATAGTCGCACTCCATTATGGAGAAAAATATACATAACAACTTACCTCTCAAGTCTCAAGGAGCTTTACCATTTTTGACAAGGAAACACCTAAAACCACGGAAGCATTCACACAAACAACCTAATCAAAACTGATTCATCTTCGCCATGAGCGCGCGAAACCTCCACCACCCATAGAAGAACTGGCAACCGAAACAGAAGAGAAACCGGAAACCAACACTGCGGAGCCGGAAAAGAAAACATAAACAGACCACGAGAAACCTATCAGAAGACACGTCTGCATCGCGTTAGGGGTAGCATGAAAAGTCTAACCTTATTAGCTCCGCACGCAAGTCTACAGTGCGAGGAGAATAAAAACGTTCGCAGTCGGGCACTTCTCGCTCGGATACATCTTCGCGAAGGCATCATCACGGATAACAAGAACTAACATCAACATTCCAGCCGTACTCACACTTTCTGTCATCCCCGACATTGACATACTTTTTCCCTTCCTTCAACACAGAGGCCCAGTACATTCAGTAATACTGCTAACGGTGCTCTTCATTCCGCTCTTCATCAGGTACCGTGCCAAGGCCGTGCCATACTACCTGGCCATAATACAACACCCACTGGTTGCCGACTATTTCATTGGCGGCCACGTTCAGCTTTTCTGGCCACTTACAACGCAGTACTACGGAATCGGCATAAGCATAATGAGCCCAGAAAACACGGCAACCGAGCTAGCAGCTTTTCTAGTGGCAATGATCCTTATGCTAAAAACGAAAGACGTAAAGACGTTATTGCAACCTCACAAATCAAATCTCATCCTGCTAATACCCACGGCAACCGTTCTGCTGCCGACTTTCGCCAGATATCCATTGGACGTCCCTGTCTTGTTGGTGGCCCCCCACCTAGTATACATGTTCGTCTTCGCAGTTTCGATTGTGCTCGTCATCGTTCACGCAGCAAGAACTCGACGCGCTTCTACCGCCCACATTTCGAAATCTGATCGCACGCGTCCAAGCAAACGATTTGAACACACTCTGAAAGCTCACGTTAATGCTTCAACGATGCTTGTGTCTCCAACCATTCTGCCTACGAATCCAGACGGCGGTTGAAGAACACCCAAAAGTGACTATAGTGCTTGACAATGCAGACGTGTTTCATAGAACATTTTTCGATAAATCATATTTATGACTTGTTAGTAACTAGGCTTAAAGGACAACAACAAATGTACAGCAAGTATTACGCTTTGGTTCTGGCGATAAGCATATTGCTCCTAGCCTATGCGTTACATTCTTCTCCAAAATCATCATTCCACAATGTTTCAGCACTGCTGACAGATCCATACGTGGCGCGCGCGGCCATCCTGAAGGATACCGTTCATGTTACACTATTGTGAATTTCTGCCCTCACATATTGGATATTATGTCGCATAAAGAATACGATAAGACCTTCGGGTACAAAACAACGTAACTAGCGGATTCTCACGCTTGACCTTATCAAAGCTTCAAGTTTGGGGTTGTTTACACCTGTGTATATGATCTTCTTGCCGTCGAACGCTATCTTTCCAGAAGCTTCAAAGTAGTCCAATATACGTCCGAACGTTTGATATTGCACTTTCCTTGGCAGTCTTCTCCAAAGCTCCATCCGCGTGGGATAATCATCGGAATCCAGAATAGTTTTTTCAACCATCAGGATAGTATCTAATTGTGGCTCATGAAGCACTTCCGAGGGTAGACTATTCATAGAAGACGCGTTTTTTTCCTTCTCCATCGTTCCACTCTCCGTCCTTTCACCAACATCTGACCAACTACCTAACTCTTATATAAACTTATACATCTAATCTTCTATATCAATAATACTGACAGCATCTTTTCCCTATATTAGCGAAGTCTCGATGTCACCTAACCCGAGTTTCTTCTGCAACAAAGCAGCTGTCGGAGATATGCTGTCTATCGTCTTCTGATCGAAAGAAAGGTTGAGGGTTTTGAGGCTGACTTTATGTTCCGGCTATTGTTATGTTGAAGCTAAAGTCGGTTATTCCGGTTGTACTTGATGAAACATTCAAAACCAGATTACATGCCACGAAAGCATTGTGTAATGGCAAAACGTAGCCAGTACAATTCCAAACAAGACTTATGCTGCTTGAAGCGTTTGATGGAACCCACGCACTGGTGGTCATGCTAAGAGTAACTGGATCGTTGCCCACATTCTTCACGTACACTAAGCAAGACTTCGTGTCACCAGGCGACAGAGTCCCCCAGCTAATCAATGTAGTCTTATTCGTGCCGGCACTGTCCCAGAAAACTCCTACACCTTTTCCCGTCACAGTCCCAGCGTTTGTCATCGTCTGACTCGCGCTGAGCAGCGCTGCAACCAAGGCAACAGAAACTATGGCTGCTGCAACGACTCCCAAGACGGTTCCTTCTACAACTTTTTGCATTCCCGTTTTTCACCTGTTGTCGTAAACGTGAATCGTAAGTCTTAATAAATATTACTGTTTCTCTGAACTACAGAAATACAGTACCAGATGCACATCCCCCGCGCCAACGATGCTTGTGTCTCCAACCATTCTGCTTCCCAAATCTAGACAGCGGTTGAAGAACACTCAAAGGTGATTATAGTGCTTGGCAGTGCCTCCGTGTTTGATAGAACATTTTTCGACAAATCACATCTATGACCTGTCACCTCATATGTTAGAAGGACAACAGCAAATGTTCAGCAAGTACCGCACCGTAATTCTAGTGCTAAGCATACTGCTCCTAGTCTATGCGCTGCATCTCTTTCCGACACCATCAATCCACAACGTTTCAGCACTGCTGACAGATCCATACATGGAAGTGTTTTGGAACAGAAACCGTACTCAGCGTGTTTCTTCAATAGACTGGGGAACTCTTGCACCTCGAATGACAAAAACAGTCTCAATCTATGTCCAAAACAAGTCAAACGAGACTCGTATCCTGATTCTGATACCGCCCGCGCAAAGTTCAAGCGTGAGTTTCGAACTAAGCGACCCCACCACAAATACCAGAAGCAAAGTCTCCACATTGTGGCTAGGAAAAAATGAACAACTAGCCTAGACCAAGCAATAGGCGAAACATCTGGTCGTGAAATCCTACAACAATCTCTTACCTGCAACAAGATAGTGCGCGTCAAAAGAAGAAAAGAGAAAACGGTTTTCTACCCTTCGTGCGCGACCATTGTCAATGTTTGCCTGACTTTCTCCAATTTCCTTATCTTGTCATGTGTTTCCTTAAGCTCGTCCATAGTATCTGCCCT
>JALHSY010000180.1 GCA_022865455.1 Candidatus Bathyarchaeota archaeon | reverse complement strand
GTCATATAGAAAAATACTCTTGAAACGATTAGATTTCAGTGGGTGGGTGTCTTCATGCATTGCTCTACGTTCTAAAGTCTGTTTACATCTTACAGTTTCTTGGGAGCCAGCACATGCTAAGTCATCTAGACCAAGTGTTCAAGGAGTATTTTTACTCCAATACTGATCAGAACGAGGCCACCAATGATTTCGATTCTGTTTTTGAAAGCGCGTCCAAGCCTGTTGCCGAAGCATACCCCAGCGTATGATAACAGGAACGTTACAGTTCCGATCACCATTATTGGAGTTATTATAAGCACTTCCAGAAAGGCGAAGCTCAGCCCAACAGCCAGTGCATCAATGCTAGTAGCGATAGATAATATCAACAAAGCAGAAATGCTTAACGAGTTTGGTTCTCTTATGCTTGGTTTCGCATAGACTGATTCATAAATCATTTTGCAGCCGATTAGGCTGAGTAGCCCGAACGCTGCCCAATGGTCAACTCCCGAAATAAAGCCTCTCCAACTAAGTCCTGCTAACCATCCTAATGCCGGCATGACTGCTTGGAACAGTCCGAATGATATGGCCATTTTCAAAGCGTTGACAGCAGGCAGTCTTTTTGTTGATATTCCGTGTGCAATGGACACCGCAAAAGCGTCCATTGACAAGCCCAGAGCTATGAGCATAATCATAAGCATATCCATTTGACATTACTCAGACCAGTTTGGCTTGCCAAAAGATGTTCAAGCGATTTATAAGGCTTCTCTTGTAATTCGAGAGCTTCCAGGTTCACACAGTAAGACAGCCTGTGCACTGGCACTCAAGTGTAATATCTAAACGTAAGTCTAAAGCTATGGCGCTCCACCAAAAGCCTATTTCGCAAAACAGGCAATACTTCGGGTTGTATCCAGAAATGGTCTTCGGCGATTTGGCTCTGCCATCTTTCTAGTGGTTCAGCTGAGCGAATCCTTTTTCTTACCCCGCCTCAGAATCTCAGTTTGCGGCCTTTCACGCGGACGTTTTGCTCAAACTCCATGGCCAGCTCTTCAAGCAGCGTTTTCTGGTGAGGTGTTAGCTTGTCGGGGACTGCTATGTTAACTCGAACCAGCAAATCGCCTCTGCCGTATCCCCTGAACCTCGGCATTCCTTTTCCTTTGAGCTTGACAGTTTCTCTAGGCTGGGTTCCCGGGTGAATTTTCAGGTTGGTGTTTCCCTCCAAAGTGGGCACTGAAACCTCCGCTCCAAGAGCTGCCTGAGGAAACCCCAGAATCAGATCATACATGAGGTCATCTCCGTCTCTCATGAAATATTCGTGGGGGGCCACATGAATTACGACGTACAGGTCTCCGGGAGAACCTCTGCCTGGAGGCGTTTCTCCTTCTCCGTGGAGCCTAAGCTGATAACCGTCGTCAATGCCTGCCGGAATCCTCACACTGATCTGCCGTTCTTTTTCCGTAAGACCAGTGCCCCTGCATCTGGGGCATGGTGTGTCTATGATTCTGCCTTTTCCTCCACATGCGGAACACGGTGTGACCCGCACGAACATTCCGAAGCCGCTTCTGCTCACATTCTGAATCTTCCCCGTGCCTTTGCACTTGGGACATGTTCTCGGTGAAGTGTTAGGTGCGGCGCCGGTGCCGTTGCAGACGTCACACTTTTCGATTCTTGGGATTTCTATTTCCTTTTCCGCGCCTTTTGCGGCTTCTTCTAAACTGATGTGGAGCTCGTAGACGATGTCACGGCCGACGCTGGCTCTTTCTTCGAAGTCGCGTTCGCCGAAGAAGAAGTCGAATAGGCCGCCGAGGCCGAAGCCTAAGTCTCTGAGTATGGGCTCGAAGTCTGCGCCTCTGAATATGTCTTCAGTCGTGTAGCGTTGGTCGAATCCTGCGTGGCCGAGCATGTCGTACTGTCTTCGCTTTTCTTCGTCTGACAGAACAGCGTAAGCTTCTGACATCTCCTTGAACTTTTCCTCAGCATCTGGCGCTTTGTTTCTGTCCGGGTGATACTGTAATGCAAGTTTTCTGTATGCATCTTTAATCTCTTCTGGAGAAGCGTTTCTTGGGACGCCAAGGGCTTCGTAGTAGTCTCGTTTGCTTGCCATTCTCTTTACCGTCAAGCTCGTAAGGTTGTTACCAGGTCAGAACTTGGTCTCATTTCACCTTGTAGTCGTCTGAGTCAACCACTTTCTCGTCGCCGCCAGTGGGAGCTTGTCCGCCTGCTTGACCTTTCTGTTTTGCATAGTCAGCGGCGGCCTGCTGATAGATGACTGTTCCGACTTCTTGAAGCACTTTCTGGAGTTCTTCAGACTTTGTCTTCATTGTCTCCAAGTTGGGTCCAGCTAGGGCGTCTTTTAGTGCAGAGACAGCCGTGTCCATCTTGTTCTTCTGGTCTTGCGTGAGTTTTTCTCCTAGGTCTTTCTTGGTTTTTTCTGTCGTGTATATCAGGTTGTCAGCGTTGTTTCTTATTTCTGCCTCTTCACGTTTCTTCTTGTCTTGCTCGGCGAATTGCTCAGCTTCCTTCATCAGTCTCTCTTTTTCCTCTTTCGAGAGCTTTGTTGAGGCTGTTATCGTTATCTTTGCTTCCTTGCCGGTGCCTAGGTCTTTGGCTGCTACGTTCAGTATGCCGTTGGCGTCTATGTCAAACGTTACCTCGATCTGTGGCACGCCTCTCGGCGCGGGAGGAATCCCTTCAAGATTGAACATGCCTAGTGACACGTTGTCGCTTGCCATTGCCCGTTCTCCTTGAAGCACATGAATCGTTACGGCGGTCTGGAAATCTGCTGCCGTGGTGAAAATCTGGCTTCTTCTCGTGGGGATGGTGGTGTTCTTCTCCAGAATCCTAGTGAACACGTGGCCAAGCGTTTCTACGCCGAGAGACAGAGGTGTAACGTCAAGCAACAGAAGGTCCTTCACTTCTCCAGTGATCACAGCAGCCTGTATTGCAGCGCCAACTGCAACGCACTCCATCGGATCTACTCCTCTCTCCACAGGTTTTCCCATTATCTGCTCCACGAATCTTTGCACGTAAGGCATTCTCGTCATTCCGCCAATCAGGATCATTTTGTCTATGTCTTTTGGGGTCAGCTTTGCGTCTTCGAGAGCTTTTACGAGAGTCTTCTCTGTTTTTTGGACTATCGGCTGAGCCAGAGCCTCAAGTTTGGTTCTGGTTAATGTGAAGTGCAGATGTTTAGGCCCGGAAGAATCCGAGTATATGAATGGCAAATCAATATCTGTGCTCATCAGCGTCGACAACTCGATCTTTGCTTTTTCAGCGGCTTCTTTCAACCTTGCCAGTGCCATTTTGTCACTGCGAAGGTCGATACCCGTTTGTCTTTTGAACTCTTCTAAGAGGTAATCCATAACCGCATTGTCCAAGTCGGTGCCGCCGATTTGTGTGTCGCCGCTGGTTGACAGTACTTGGAAGACTCCCTTGCCGAAATCCATCACAGTCACGTCGTGGGTGCCTCCGCCGAAACTGAAAACCAGTATCTTCATCTCTTTTTCCAGCTTGTCAACGCCGTAAGCGAGACAGGCAGCGGTGGGTTCGTTTATTATTCTCATGACTTCGAATCCCGCTATCTCTCCAGCGTCTTTCGTGGCTTGGCGTTGATTGTCGTTGAAGTGGGCTGGGACCGTTATGACGGCTTTTCTTATGGGAACTGCCAGAAAGTTTTCGGCGTCCTTCTTTATCTTCTGCATGATGAAGGCGGAAATCTGCTGCGGGGTGTACTCCTTTCCTAAGAGGCTGACTTTGTAGTCGGTTCCCATTTTTCTCTTTATCTCGTAGATTGTCCCTTCAGGGTTGGCGGTTGCTTGTCTCTTTGCAGGTTCTCCTATCAGCAACTGGCCGTCTTTGGTGAAGGCAACGATTGATGGAAACATCTTTCCTGCCATCGTGGGTCCTTCAGCGCTCGGTATCACGGTTGCCCGTCCGTTTTCGAAAATGGCAGCTGCCGAGTTTGTCGTTCCAAGGTCTATGCCTATTACTTTCTCGCCGGATTTGACATTACTCATCTTGATCCATCTCCTCTTGGGGTTTTGACGAAGGTTTTACCACAATCTTAACGATGCTCGGTCTAATCACTTTTTCCCTCATAGCATAACCCTTCCTTACCTCCTCAATCACAGTGCAACCTTCAGCGCCGGCTTTCTCTGTTTTGGCGACGGCGTTGTGTTTTGAAGGATCAAAAGGTTTGCCCAAGCACTCTATTGGTGAGACTCCCTCCTTTTCAAGCACCTTTTTCAGCTTTTTGAGGGTCATTTCGACTCCTTGAATAACAACCTCAGCGGATTTGGCGGAACGGCCAGACTTGATCGCCATCTCCAGTTCATCGACAACTTCCAACAGTTCCACGATTAAGCGTTCGTTGCAGTATTTCTTGACTTCCTCCAGTTGTCGATCCAACCTTTTCTTCAGGTTTTCGAAGTCTGCCTGTGCGTACTTCAGTCGGATGAGATACTCTTCTGAACGTTTTTTCTCCTCATCCAAGGCATGCGCTAGCGTCTCGAGTTTGGTTTTGTCTTCCTCAGGTTGTTTTTCTTGCTCTTCGCCCATTTGAAGAGTCTCCATAGAATGCTACAGATTTCTAGCTTGCACGAACAGAGATATATACCTCACTCTTTAGGAAAGCGCCAAGGCTATCGGCTGTTCGAGAGGACTGCCTTCAACGCGACGGTTGCAAGGGTTGCTTACCACGCTCTCGCCACTATATTCAAGCTCGTTAACGGGTTCATCAGCTGCAACGTAGGGAGATTCCCGTAAGACGCGACGGTTTCCCACCCTGCCTTTCTCAAAAGATAGGAGAGCTCACTGAGGCTGTAGATGTGATTTTCAAAATCCGCCCTGTCAGAGGTGCGCTTGCTTGCGGGCTGAGATCATCTACAGCTATATATTCTCGTGGCTTAGAATGTTAGTGAGGTTTCGAGTTTGCCACTTCCGCTAGTCGAACGATCGGAGCAGGAAATTGCGGAGATTATCAAGAGAAAAGTCGAAGCAAT
>JALHSY010000003.1 GCA_022865455.1 Candidatus Bathyarchaeota archaeon | reverse complement strand
TGGCTCTTGAAGGCTTGGTTGAATGTCTAAAACCCAGAAGGCCCTTGCGTCATTTGGCTATCATGACTTCAGTTGCCTTCACAACCGCCTCAACATTGTCTCCGACTTTTATGTCCAAGTCCTCAACAGCTTCCCTGGAAATCAACGCCGTAATCACAGTAGGCCCTTTTACTTCAACTTTGACCTTCGCTGTTATGACATCTTTTTCCACGGCCACAACCTTCCCCTTGAAACGGTTTCTCGCGCTAATCTTCAATCCTAACACCTCCCAATACTCCGCGTCAGATAGGACCTCACCCAAATAGCACTCCACACGCTTGTACTCTTCCAGCAGACTCTTCCCGAGCTCTGTCAACTTTGCACCACCGCCTCCGGCCCTGCCGCCTCGGAAAGTCTGCACCACCGGGTCGCCCAAGGCTTTCTCAATCTTCTTCAAGTAGTTCCAAACGTACCGATATGACATACCCAATTTCAAGGCAGCGCCGGAAATGGATTCCTTGCTTTTGATTTCCGCCAGTATTTCAGCTCCGCCTTTCCCGAGGACAGGTCTGCCCTTGTGTTCTATCCAGACTTTGCATGAGTGCTTGTGGTTCTTTTGGGTGGGCATTGCGTTCTTGTCTATTGTGACGATATGTTTATAAATTCAGTCGATATGAATGAACAAACATAACGGTGAACAAACATGAAAACATGGATAAAAGTGCTCACAATCGCCGTAGCAGCAACAGTGCTGATAGTCGGAGGGTCATACGCCTATTTTCAGTACTTCACCCGAACAAGACTGCTAGTGTCTACGACGACAAGTCTGTGGGAAACGGGCCTCTTGAACGCGACAGAACAGGCCTTTGAAGCAAAATACTGGATAGACCTCGGATTCATACCGGTTGGCACAGGACAAGCCATACAACAGGCACAAGGAGGCAACGTGGACGCCTTGCTCGTGCACTCTCCCTCAAACGAGACACAGTTCCTTCAAGGCGGAGACGGCTCCTGCAGAAAAATCATAGCTTACAACTTCTTCACGATAGTAGGTCCAGCCTCAGATCCCGCTGGCATCAACGGATCAACCACGACAGACGCTTTGAAGAAGATAGTTGACTATGGAAGAAGCAACAATACGCGGGCATGGGTATCCAGAGGAGATGGTTCAGGAACCCACACCAAAGAGAAAACCCTATGGGCAAAAGCCAGCTACAGCTACACACAAATATCCCAAGAGTCATGGTACGCCAGCGCAGGGTCAGGCATGAGCGCAACGCTGAACATGGCCAACGAATTCGGAGCATATACACTTTCAGACATCGGCACATATTTAAAACTGGCAAAAGACCACACAATATCCCTAGTGCAATATTTGGCCGAGACGAAAGACCTGCTCAACGTCTACAGCGTGATGGCAGTCAACCAGACACGCCACCCAAGCGTCAACTTCTCAAACGCGATAACCTTCATAAAATACCTGATCTCAGACGACTGCCAACAACTGATAGACAACTATGGAAAAGATGAATATGGAGAAAGCCTCTTCCACAGCGCCGTTCAGCTACTTAAGCAGAACTCGACTTCACAGATAGTTCAATGGATAAAAGACTACGCGTTCATCAACGGGACAGAATGCCCACCAGAATATCGAGACCCTCGATATCCAGAACTCTATAGCTAGGACGGAAAAACCCAATGAACATCCTGGATGGCCTGCTGAAAGCCCTCCAACTCATTTTTTCTGGCGACCCAAGAATAGTGGAAATAACGCTGCGATCGCTGTTCGTTTCAGGTTCTGCCACCTTGATTGCCGCACTCTGGGGAATCCCGATAGCGATGTTTTTGGGGCGTTCGAATTTCAGGGGCAAGTTTCTAGTCAAGACGATATTCACCTCATTGATAGGCATACCGACAGTAGCCCTTGGCTTCTTCCTATTCATGATATTCTCGCGAGAAAATGGGCCTTTGGGCTTCTTGGGTCTGTTATACACTCCTACGGCTATAATAATCGGCGAGGCAATACTCGTTGCGCCCATAGTCGTGAGCCTTGCAACCTCAGCCATAGAAGCAGTTGACCCCGACGTGGCGAGCCTTGCCAAGACTTTGGGAGCTTCAGAGTCCCAAGCCACTTTCGCGGTTCTAAGAGAAGCTCTGGACGGCATTTTTCTGGCTGGAATAGCAAGTTTCAACCGCGCAATCGGAGAATTAGGCGTAGCCGTGTTTGTAGGCGGGTTCATAGCACACGTTACAGAGCTTTTGACCACAGGCATCAAGCTTGAAATAGACAGCAACAACATAGACGTGGCTATGGCTCTTGCAATAATTCTGCTTGTAATGGTTTTCGGAATAAACTTGGCCTTGAACCTCGTCCAAAGGAGAAAGAAATGACCCCAATCGCAGAATTGAAAAACGTCACAAAAGCTTTCGACGACAAGACCGTGTTGGAAGACATAAACCTCAAAATCAACCAAGGCGAAGTACTGGCTCTCCTCGGGCCAAACGGGTCGGGAAAAACAACGCTGCTCAAGATCCTAGCATTCATCGAGAAACCCACAAAGGGCGAGGTCTGTTTTGACGGAAAAAAGGTCGTGAACAGGAACTTTGAACAGTTGCGCCTTGAAAGCACCATGGTCTTCCAGAAAACCATACTCTTCAGCGCTTCAGTCTATGATAACGTAGCCTACGGCTTGAGAATAAGAAGAACGTCCGAGAACGAGATTTGCGAAGAAATCAGCAGGGCGCTGAAACTCGTCAGGCTGGAAGGCTTTGAAAAGAGACAGGCGAAGAAGCTTTCCAGCGGAGAACAGCAGAGAGTCGCACTTGCGAGAGCCTTAGTGCTGAACACTAAGCTTCTCCTCTTGGACGAGCCCACCGCTAACTTGGACCCGAAAAACGCTTCAATCGTCGAAGAAGCAATAGCCGCCGCGAACCGCGAGTTGAAGACCACAATTGTGATTGCCACGCACAACATGTTTCAGGCCAAGAATCTGCCCAACCGAATCGTGCTGATGAATAACGGCAGAGCAAACGAAGTGGGGACCCCTGCGGAGATTTTCGGCAAGCTCTCCAAGACCTTGGCAAGCTTTGCTGCAGTAGAGAATACTTACAGAGGAACCGCAAAGATGACGAAGGAAGGAACCACGTCAATAGACATTGGAAACGGCGTGCAGGTCATAGCAACAGCCCCGAACACAGGCGAAGTTTCAATCTTCGTCAGTCCAGAAGACATCATACTGTCCAAGAACCGACTTGAATCCAGCGCAAGAAACGTCTTCAAAGGCAGCATAATTGGGATTCAGGACTTGGGCTCGGTTGTGAAACTCAGAATTGATGTTGGAAAACCCTTCACAGTTCAGATAACCAAAGGCTCCTTCCACGACATGAGAATAACGCTCAACTCTGAAGTCTATTTGGCCTTCAAAGCGTCAAGCGTCCAAATCATTTAGCCCAAGTCTTCTTTGATAGCTTCCCGAATCTTAGCCAGCAACGTCACGGCATTTTCGCGCACCTTGTACCGAACCGAAAGCTGGCCGCCCTTGGTCAACGATGGAACTTTCTCAACAATCCTCGCCGCCAGAAGTACTCTCAGATGTTTTTCGATGGTTGACCTGTGCCGATTCAGGTCCTTGGCTATTTCGCCCGGGTTGGAAGTGCCTTCCTGTATGCATTCGAGTATCTGGAGTCTTGACTTGTCTGCCAATGCTTTCAGAAGCTGCTCAGCCTTCTCAGAGTCAATCATATGCTGCGCCTTGCCTCTTCACCTACTGTGTTGCCAATGGGCAAATAAATTTGCCTCTTAGCCAATGAAATTGCTGAATGCGGAAATTAGTTTCCGCAGGGTTTGGAAACGGTTATCTTGGCCGATGCCTACAAGGAGAGAAGATGTGAAGCACTTATGGTATCGAAAGTTGCTCTAGTCGAGTTTGACGGAAGCCCCAAGGAGTCTCTCGTACACGCGCTTGAACTTATCGGAAAGATAGACGATCTGAATAGTTCTCAGCGATCCGTTGTTGTCAAGGTAGGCGTCTTCGACCACAAGACAGAAAACCACACCACGGTCAACGTGCTCGACGCAATCATCAGCTGCTTCAGCAAAGGCCCACGCATCTACGTGGCTGAATCCGACAATTACAGGGGCAAGGGTCTGGAGAGGCTTCAGATCTGGAAAGAGCTCTTCACCAAGCGAGTTGTCCCCTTCAATCTTTCAGATGACCCAGACACGAAAAGAGTGAAAATTGCCGATGAAGAAATAAACTTCTCACACATACTCTTCAAGCCCAACGTCTTCGTCAGCACTCACATCCTGCGAGGCTTCGAGAGGGGAAGCATACTCAAGAACCTATTCGGCTTGGTTCCAGACCCGAAGAAGGCAAGATTCCACAAGAAACTCGACGCAGCCTTGCTGGATGCGTATGAGGCGATAGGAGGAATAGACCTCGCCGTGCTGGACGGCACCTACCTTTACAGAGGAGTAGCAGCAATGCCGCATGCGACGAAGGACAGCGCAAAATACAGGACAGAGACAAACACCTTAGTAGTCGGAAGAGACGCAGTGGCGGTCGAAACAATCGGCGCCGTACTTGCGGGCTTGAACCCTGAAAAGATGTCTGTGATACAGGAAGCCGTGAAGAGAGGCCTCGGCGAGGGAGATTTAGAGAGAATTGAGATCGTTGGAAGCTCCTTTGAAGACATGAAGGAGAAATGCTCTTCAGCCGCCAAGGCCTTCAAAGGAAAAAAGAAGTAGTGGA
>JALHSY010000179.1 GCA_022865455.1 Candidatus Bathyarchaeota archaeon | reverse complement strand
TCCACAAGTTCCTCGGCACTTCCCCTGTCAGCGAGATCGGCAAACTCGAAGGGACCAGACTTGAGCAGCGCCTCGCTGGGCTGCTTCCTGTGTCCGACGGCAATGACGTTGTCGCGACCGTATTTTTTGCGCAGTTCGACAGTTAACTCAGAACCAATTTGGCCAGTTGCTCCGGTTACAAGAATTTTTTTCATCGTTTTCCCCGTCATTTCGTAGCCTCACTGTTGTGGGAAACGATGTGAAAATAGTAGATATAAGAATTTGGGAATAAAGACGCGTGGATACAACTTGAAAATGCTGAGATTGCCCGTTTATGGAACGTGCCAAGCGGAGAAGATGACGGAGACATCAAGACACGACTCTACGCCAATAAACGGAACGGCTTTTCTGATTTCTTAACCTTGTCACTTCTTCTTTTCGCCGTACCCCAAGGCAAAATCTTCCGGCGAAGCCGCGTGCTTGTCAACAACAGTTTATAAACCAAATGGACAAATCATGTCGCTGATGAAAACATGAAGTTGGGCTTCGTCGTCAACCCTATAGCGGGGATGGGGGGAAAAGTAGGCCTTAAAGGAACAGACAACGTGCTGAAAGAGGCTGTTTCGAGAGGAGCCAAGCCGATAGCGCCGAAAAGAGCAGCAGAGTTTCTGGTAAAACTCAAGGAAAGCATGGCAGAAACAGCGATTGAAGTCTGGACTTGCCCTGGCATTATGGGCGAAAGAGAAGCAAAAGCTGCAGGCTTGCCCGCCAAGATTTTGGCAATGAAAATCGGGAAGCAGACAAGCGCCGAGGACACGCGAGAAGCGGTTAAACTGTTGACTGCTGGAAAAGTGGACTTGGTGGTTTTTGTCGGCGGGGACGGCACGGCCAAAGACATTTTCGATGCGATGCAGGGCTCAAGTGGGGTGCCGGTTCTGGGCGTTCCTTCAGGCGTCAAGATGTACAGCGGAACCTTTGCAATCAACCCTTCAGACGCGGTGGATGTTGTTCTGGCCTTCGCACGCAAAGAGGCAGAGATAACAGAATTGGAAATCATGGATGCGGATGAAAATGCTATTCGCAGTGACGCCTTCACCGTCAAGCTTTACGGTCTTCTGTCAGGACCATTCATTCCAGCGCATGTTCAAGGAAGCAAGCAGATAAGCCCTGAAACAGTTGACGAAAAGGAAAATCAAAAGGCAATAGCGCGGTTCATAATCGAAGAAGTGCCGCCGAAAGCAACGCTGATACTTGGTCCTGGAACGACCGTGAAATGTGTTGCGGAGTTGTTGGGCGTTGAAAAAACCGTCTTAGGCGTAGACATCTACGAAAAGAGCAAAGTCACGCTTGATGTTGACGAGAAGAGAATCCTGAGAGAAGTGAAGGACTGGCTGAACACAAGGATTATTCTTTCGCCGGTTGGGCATCAGGGAATCCTTCTCGGAAGAGGAAACCAGCAGATAAGCCCAGGAATTGTCAAGCGCGTTGGGAAAGAACGGATAATTATTGCCGCAACCAGGAGCAAGCTCCAAAGCATAGAGGGAAACGTTCTGAGGGTGGACACTGGCGACGCTGAAGTGGATGAGATGCTCAGAGGACACATCAGGGTTGTCACGGACTACAGAGAGTGGCGCCTCATGCAGGTTCAGTGAGGTTTAGGCTCCGAACTTTTCGGCCTTGCCAAGGAAGTTCATCAGGATGGGCATTAGGTCCAAGCCCCTTATGCGTCCAAGCCCGCCTTTCGCACAAGACCTTTCGTTGTATTCCTTAGTATCGTCGCGGCGAACGTATGGCCCTATAATGGCTATTGGAACCGGGTCGCCTTCGTGATTGCCGGTGACTGTGGATGTTGTGTGGTCAGCCGTGACAGCCAAGTAAGTAGAATCTAAACAGACTTTATCGAGCAGGTAGCCTGCCATGCGATCAATGTTCTCGATTACCTCGATTTTCTGTTTCGCTTTTCCATCATGGCTGGCAACGTCTGCCGCCTTAACGTGCAAAAGAACGAAGTCGCAGCTTTTCAGCGCCTGAACCGCCGCCCTGGCTTTAGCCATGTAGTCGGTCTGAGGCGTTCCAGTGGCGCCTTTCACGTACACAAGTTTCATTCCAGCAACCCTGCAAACGCCTCTAACGAGCGGTGCAGCGGCTATGCAAACAGCTTTAACTCCGTATATTTCGGAAAGAAGTTTCAGGTTTGGAATTGTCCCGGCCCCTCTGCACAAGATTATGTTTGCTGGAGGCAAACCATGTTTGATTCTCTCTTCGTTGACAGGATAGTTCTTCAAGACCTTCTGAAACTCACGTAACAGTTCATTGAGGATTTTGGCGGTCGACTTTGCCTCGGAACTGTTGTCCAAAGGCTTTACTTGCAGAACTTTCTCGCCAACTTTCTCTGGGTCGGAATCGCTTACGGCAGTCGAAAGCTTCGGACCTTTGAGAGTTAGAACGGCACGGTGTTGAATCGTGTTCTTGAACAGGAAATCAGCGTTTAAGGATTTTCTCAGTTTGACCTTGCTGAGGCTGCGGGCGAGTCTGGTTGCGTCTTCATTAGAGATTCTGCCGGCGCGGCGGTCTAGGACGACTGATTTTTGACTTATCGTTGCGAAGTTGCATCTGAAGGCAACGTCGCCGGGCTGAACTTCCACGCCTGAGCCTAACGCCTCCAATGCGCCTCTCCCAGAATAGACTTTCAACGCGTCATAACCGAGCAGTGCAAGTGTGGCAGCGTCGCTTCCAGGAGGCGTTCCAGGCGCTATCGGGTCGACCATGCCGCAGATTCCTGCCTTAGCGATTTGGTCAAGTGAAAGCTTGCGGGCAGCCTCCAACGGCGTCTTCCAGTTCAGCTCTTTTACTGGCCTGTCAGCCATTCCGTCCACGATAAACAGAATTGCCTTCAATCTCAATTCACCCCATTCCAATTGAGGAGAGACAGTTTCAGTTTAGACCATGTGCAGTTAAAACACTTGCGCAGTCGCCGGCTGGAAATCGACGCTGACGTCAGCATGAGAATGTTTAATAATTCCTTTTTGTAACGTATTAGCAAGTGGTTGAACATGGGCGATTGTGTTCCACGTTGCTAGATTCTTGAAACGCTTAGCCCACATTAGGATTTGCTTTTCGTTAACATTATATTCAACCACAAAGGAATGTTTAGAGAGATAGAAAATGTCAGACACGGGCATAACCGTCAGGAAAAACGAAGATTTCTCAGAATGGTACACGCAGGTAGTTCTGAAGTCTGGCCTTGCCGACTATGCGCCGGTTAAGGGCTGCATGATATTCCGCGAGCACTCGTATGCCATCTGGGAAAAAATCCAGGAAATCTTCAACAAGAAAATAAAAGAAACAGGCCACAGAAACGTCTACTTCCCACTGTTCATCCCAGAAAGCTTCCTGAAAAAGGAGGCCGAACACTTCCAAGGTTTCGTGCCACAGGTTGCATGGGTCACCATGGGCGGAAACAGTCCACTCGAAGAGAAACTTGCCATAAGACCAACCTCTGAAACGATAATGTACGCAACCTATGCAAAGTGGATCAGAAGCTGGAGAGACCTGCCCATAAAGTTGAACCAATGGTGTAGCGTCGTGAGGTGGGAAACGAAAGCGACAAAACTGTTCCTCAGAACAAGAGAATTCCTCTGGCAAGAAGGACACACCGCGCACACGACAAAGGAAGAAGCAGACCGAGAAGTCATGGAAATCCTCAACGCATACAAAGACGTTATAGAAACTTACCTAGCCATCCCAGTGCTGGTAGGAAAGAAAACCGAAATGGAAAAGTTCGCAGGCGCACTGTACACCACAGCATTGGAAGCAATGATGCCAGACGGAAAAGCCCTGCAAATGGGAACATCACATCAGCTTGGACAACACTTCTCAAAAGTCTTCGACATTAAATTCCTTGACAAAGACGAAAAAGAACAGTACGTCTGGCAAACATCATGGGGCTTTACAACACGAGTGATTGGAGCTGTCGTGATGGTGCACGGCGACGACAAAGGACTGGTGTTGCCGCCCAAAGTCGCCCCAGTACAGGTGGTCATAGTCCCGATACCCTACAAGGGAGCCGAAACAGAAGCAATCATGACCAAAGCCAAAGAAATCCTTGAAAAACTGCAGAAAAAAGACATTGCAGTCGTCCTCGACGACCGACAGGAATACACGCCAGGCTGGAAATTTAACCAGTGGGAACTGAAAGGCGTGCCAATAAGAATAGAAATCGGCCCCAGAGACCTGAAACAGAAACAGGTAACGCTCGCCCGAAGGGACACTTTCCAAAAAATCACAGTGAAGGAAGACGAAACGGCTGACGCTGTAACGAAATTGCTGGAAGAGATTCAGACTAACCTATTCAACAAAGCAAAGAAACTCTTGGAAGAAAGCACAACCACAGTAAAAAGCTACGACGAATTCAAGAAAGTGCTGGAACAGAAAGGCGGATTCATCAGGGCATCCTGGTGTGCAGACTCTGCGTGTGAAGAAAAAATAAAGGACGAAACAGGAGCAACGATAAGGACAGTACCCTTCGAGAAAGAAAAGCCGTTCTCAAAATGTGTGCACTGTGGAAAGGATGCAAGCGAAGTCGTCTACTTTGCCAGATCATATTAGGGGCTGACAGCAAACCTAGTCTCAACGCACAGTCGAAACCGTACGGCTTCACTCAGACAGCTTCACACTTTTCTTGAGCTGCCCAACAACGTCTTCCAATCCAAGCTTTTTCAGCGTTGTCTTTCTAGGAATGCCCCGTTCGTCCCAGCCTCTCTTCTCATAGTATGTCTGCAGCATCTTGCCATATTTCGCCCTGTCAAGTTTCGCTCCCTTTAGAGCGCCTTGAGTTATCGGCTCCTCAAACCACCTTGCCGGCGGAACATCCATCTCGCTGGCCCACTTCTTGCCGTATTCGCGTATCCAGAAGGCGCGAGTCAAATTGAATATCCTGTCTGCAACCACGTACAGGTCTTCCCACCTCATTTCCAAGCCTGTTGCTGCGTGCAGAAACTTCGGATACCATCCAAGCTCGAATCCAACTTCAATCCACGGAAGCCTGCAGACAGTCAGAGACTCGAAAACGCCTGCACGTGTACGCTGCAGCTCGATAAGCTTGTCAACTTTCTCCTCTCCGTAACTTTCACGTCCAGATTTGACTTCCCAAGAGATGATCCAAGCATCCTTGTGATGCGCGCCAATGGAGCTTGTTGAATAGGCCAACGCCATGCCGGGAGTAGTGTGACAATCGTAAGCCGAAATCTCTAAACCCTTCACGTGCATAGCCCAACGGCTTGAACCCCTGCCCAGCTTTTCTGCCGCGTAGCGAACACCGTCAGCAAGCAAGTTACCCCTCAAACCACGCCGGTAAGCTATGTCCCCGATCAAAGCCTTGCTCGCCTTGAACGCTCCCCAAGCGATTTTTTCTTCAAGAAGTCCCTTCTCAGAAGCCTCCATGGCAAAGCCCAGCACATTGCCTAGAGAGATCGCGTCCAAACCCAGTTCGTCTGCCACTCTGCTGAGGGCTGCAACCTGCCTCAGGTCGCCCAAACCGATGTTTGGACCCAACATCGTGACGTTCTCATAATCAAGCTCTGAACCTTTCCTATCAGAATCCTTAACGACGTTGCCGCAGATCATGTTGCATTGCGGACACCCACGCTGAGAAATTTTAATCTTCTCCATGGCGAAACCGCCGACAGCTTCGGCCTCTTCGAAAACGCCTTCACTGTAATTGTACGTTGGAAGAACGCTGTTCTCCTGACTCCACTCAATGGTCATCATCGTGCCCTGCCGCTTCCAAAAGGCGAAGTTCGGCTTGGTCATAACTTCCCTATAAGCATCAGCGCCTAACTCCTGCATATCTTTAGGATAAGCTGCGGGCAAGTCGCCTGACCCGAGAAAAACCACGGCTTTCAGCTTCTTGTAACCCATAACCGCCCCCATTCCAGGTCTGCCGCCTGCGCGTCCCTCTTGGCACACAATGTTTGCAAACTTCACAAGGTTTTCTCCACCCGGACCAATGCAAAGAACCCCAGCGGCAGGTCCATAAAGCTCCCTCAGTTTCTTTTCAGTTTCAAAAGAGTTCAGACCCCACAAATCCTTCCCGTCCAGAAACTCGACGGACTTATCCTTGACAAGCACAACCTCAGGCCTCTCAGCCATGCCTTCTATTATCGTCGCGTCGTAGCCGGCCTTGCGCATCTGAACAGCAGCATGAGTCCCAATGTTGCCATCTCCGTACCCGCCTGTCAAAGGGCTCTTCGCCGCCACGATGAGCTTCCCACTGCTAGGCAAGGAAAAACCAGTCAACGGGCCCGTAGCGAAAACAAGCTTGTTGCTCGACGACAGCGGGTCAGTTCCCCGTTTGAGTTCATCCCACAGAATCTTGACCGCAAAGCCTCTGCCGCCAAGATAATTCCTAGCAAGACTCGCGTCAAATCGATCTGCAACCGCCTTCTTCTTGTCTAGATTAACCCGCAAGAATTTGCCATTCCAACCAAACATGCCCTCGTCACCCTCGAAAGAGTGATTAGTTATCAAGTCAAAAGTAAATAAATGTAATGATGCTGAAGACTAAATTACCAGCTTCTCAGGTTCCACATGTCTGTTCTTCAAGCCCAAGTCGCTGACCTTGAATTTCCTGTCACCGTAAAGCATGGCATACTCTTCACCGTCATACAGCGCCGCAGCAATTCTGCTGATAGCATCAGCCTTCAATATTCCACTGCCGCTCGCACCGCCGACAACCATCAACCCGTTCTCTTCAAAGATCAACGGCTGGCCATCCAGAGAGTTTATCTCGTATAAGCCAGCAAACGCTGAAAACGGTTGACAATCGGTGAACTGCGGGAAGTACTTGACAAGAACCTGGTATATGCCGTATCGATAATAGTTCTCTTCAGGCTCAGGATTGTCCTCAAGCTTGAAAGCCCTCGGGAACTCGTCCGCGTAAGCCAACCACAAAGCGTCCTCTTCAGGAGCAGGCCGAATGTAGACAGATGGCTTCGGAAGAATCGTAAACGGCAAGCAGCCAGCATCAGTGAATTCTCTTGTGAACAAAAGCTTCTTGAGCGCTTCAGTCCTGGCTTTAACGGAGAAAATCTGCCGTTTCTTTGGCTTGATGAAACACTCGATTCCAAGAGGATCGAGTAGCTGAGAGATCCACGCCCCAGCAGCAACTACGGTCTTCTTCGCTCGTATCAAACCCTTCGCGGTTCTTGCGCCAGTGATCGTGGCATCTTGCCAGAAGTAAGGCTCCCCAGGCATTCCTAAGGGTTGACGAGGTTCTACTACGAGCTCTTTCACTTCAGTGTTGTATTGGATTTTGCCGCCGAGCTTCAGAAACTCTGACTCGTAAAACTTCACAATTGAATCAACGTCAATTAAACCTGCCTTCTGAATC
>JALHSY010000178.1 GCA_022865455.1 Candidatus Bathyarchaeota archaeon | reverse complement strand
TCAACCCGACCATGATCGCGACGGGAGCCGCGTAACCTACCGACTTAAACACTTCGTAAATAGGCTCAAACGACCCTGGCCCAGCAGGAGCAGTCTCGTTTCCTTGGGCGAAGGCTAAGCCGACAAGTCCCGCTGAAGTCGCGATGATAGTTGCAATGAGGATCAGCGCAAAAGCCATTTTCCTTATGCTATTCACTCCTAACCTAGTTTGAAAGCGATTTCTTCAGATTGGGTGGGAACTGTTTCTTGCGCAACTGTCCTATTCTGGTGGGCTCTTCTACTGATCTGGCTCTCTACTTCGGGGAGCTTTTCTGGCCAGCCTAAGGCTTTGAGTTCGGTTAGCATTTTGCCTACTTCGGCAAAGTTTTTTTCAGCAAAGTTTAATCCTCTGTAGACTGTTGGCGGGTCCAGGTTTAGTTTGCGAGCGATCTTGTATGCTGAAAAGCCTTGGAGCCTTAGCTTCAAAATCTCGAACATTTGGGTTGTAATCCGCAAATCCACAGTTTATCAAACGCTTTTATTGTTTTTATGTGTTATTGGCACTTTGAACAATGATTTAAACTGCCAACAACCTTCTTTTTCGAGTTGCGTCTGCTTTTGTCTAGATAGTTATGAGTCCGAATCTTGTTGGTTGGCTTAAGCGTAGAGTTGCAGGTGACACGTCAACCGACACGGTTGGGATTCGCGGAGCCGGCGCCTCAAGTCAGGCAAATTTCGGAGATCCTATCGATGTTTCAGATCTTCTTTTTTCGGTGAAGCGTGAACCTGCATCTTATCGGGCTATTTTTCAGGTTGCACATGACATCTTTGCTAAGTGGTTCAAGGTCGTCGATGTTAGTGAGAAGCCTAACCCTGATTTTGACCGCTTAGTCCAAAAAGTTCTGGGCGCGTTAAACGCGAAGGAAGTTTATACTCAGGCCGCGGTTTTTGAGCGTCTTTTCGGCTGGTCCATAATCGCGCTGACTTTCGTGGATTATGGAAAAGATCTTGGTTCGCCGGTGGAAAGGCCGCAGGAGATCCATAACCTGTGGGCGTACAGCGTATTGTCGGTTGATGTCCAGTCCGTGGATGAGGAAAAAGATGCTGAGAGCATTCGTTTTGGCCTGCCAGTTCTGTATACGCTTCGTCGACAAGGCACTGGACAAGCCAAACTCCATTACACTCGCGTTATTCATTTGGCAACTCGATTGCTCGATCATCGATACAAAGGAATCAGAGTCATTGAGCCTATGTACGATGATGAGACTATTTTTAGGAATATCCGCTGGGGCATGGGCCAAACTATGTATCGGGTGGGCGGCGGATTTCCAGACGTCGAGATCCAGGGCGCCACCAAGAGAAGGCTAGATGAACTTGATGCGAGTCAGCAGTTTAAGAGTCTCCATGCGAGAACCTACTTTTTGCATGACGAGAAAACAAAGCTTGAGTTTAAGGGTGTTGCGGGAAAAGCGTTGAATCCTGAGCCGTACGTCAACTCTTGCATGGAACAGTTGAGCATGGCGACGAGCATCCCGTTGGCGATCATGCGTGGCGCTCAAGCCGGAGCGTTGGCTGGTTCAGATGTGAATGAACGTGAATATTTCAAGTTTATCAGTGATCTTCAGGCTTCGTATGAGTCTGCGATCTGGCAACTGATTGACTTATTGATGGAAACAGGTCAGATCCCGAAAGTTGAAGACTACGAGATCCAGTGGAACGGCGGTTTTGAGCTTAACGAGCTGGATCGCACCGCTGCAGCTCTCAACAACGCAAGATCCGACCAGATTTACAGCGCCTGGTTAACCGTGAACGAGTTGAGAGCCCGCATGAAGCCGCCTCTTAAAGCCTTGTCCGGTCCCGAAGGCAATGTTATCCCTGGCTTACTGCAAAAGCAGGAGCCGTTTTCACAGTCGCAAAATGTAACGGAGGATAAGAAGATTGAGGAAAATAGGAATAAGCCTAGCTGAAGTCGACGCGACTAAGATTGTCGAAGATAGTGAAGAGTTTCTCGTAGTGCCAGCCACGATTGCGCGTGAAGGCGTTTTCCCGTACCCTGAGGGAAAGGCGTACAAGCCCGCTGCGGAACTGAAAGAGGCTGCTTGGACTGCCGAAGGTGCTTGGATCACTGTTGAAAAGCATCCTGACACAATAGTGGTCACAGCTCGAACTGACATCAAGGGGAAAGTGGAAGGCGCCAAATTCTGTGACAAGATCAACGCTATCCAGGGTAATCTGCGATTTTTCAAGGCTAAATGCAACGCAACGTTTCTGGACGAGATCAAGACTGGCAAACGGAAGGATGTGAGTCTCGGATTTTTCTATGATTTCGATGCAACACCGGGGAAGTGGGATGATCAGGCTTACGACTTTGTCCAGAGAAACATCCTGATTGATCATGTGGCCGCTGGCGTTCCAGTGGGACGGTGTCGATCGCCGTACTGCGGTATAGCAGTAGACCAGTTGATTCGGAAGGTTGCTTTGGATCCTGAGGAAACCGAAGCCTTCATTCACATTCCGGTGCGTGACGCTGGAGACTTTGTCCAGGAAAGTTTTCGGACGATTGATATTGACGCGGATAAGGGCATCAAAGCCGTCATTGGCAAACTCGGTAGTGACCCTGAGGGCTCTACGCACATTCAGAAATTTCTGTTTGATAAAAGCAAGGATTGGACGATAGAGAAGGCGCAGGCCTGGGTTGACCAGTACAAGAAAAGTGCTGATGCTGAAGTCTGCGGAACTGAGGCCTCGGCTGATGCTTGTTGCGAGATTGAACGGGCTAGGCGGCTCCTTGAATCGTAGTCACCAAAGCGAAAAGCACGTGATAGAATTGCATCGAGATGATGGTGCTAGGACTCACGACGGGTCCTTCATAAACTAGTAAACTCGAAAAGAGGAAAAAAGAAAATGTCTAGTAAAGATGGTGGGTCTGATGCGCAAAGCGGAGCGGTCGCTCCGCCAGCTATCGACAATAAAGCTGCGAAGATAAGCATAGACCAAGCGTTAGCAGAAAATATCGCGCTCAAAAGAGAACTTGATGGCAAGGACAGCACGATTGCTGAACTGGCCAAGCAGCTTAAGGCTGCGAATGATGTTCTGGAGGCTCAAGTGAAGGCGAAATTGATCGGTGAAATTCTTCCGCGTAGCAGTTTCACAATCGAGGATCTGACGGTCAAGTCGGTTGAAGAGTTGCAGCATATTCGCGTGACTTTGGACCAGGCCAAGTTGCCTACATACAAGAATGTTCGCTTTGGCACTCCCTTCTCGGGAGATGAAAGCCAGAGAGAGGACGGCTTGACTGTTGGTGATTTGAGCGTTGTGACTGAAGCGAAGCGTAAAGCAGGGAGGAGTTAGGCATGCCGCAAGGTATCGTCAAACCTGTAAGTCAAATCATCGCATCCGGCAAGCCTTTGATCGTGGAGATGGAAGTCGGAGCTAACGCAACCCCAGCAAAGATGCTGCCTGGCAGACTAGTAATCTTCGATGACACGGATTGGTCTGTGAAAGAGGCAGGAGCCAAGGCTGACAATGTTGTCGGGTTCTTGGAAGTTGCGCCTGATAAGAAGAAAACTGACGCCTTCGCGGTGGGCGACCAGGTCAAAGTCCCTATGACCGATTGCATTGCATTGTTGACTTTGCTGGCGGCTGAAAACGTTACACGTGGAGATCCATTAGTGTCTGCTGCAGATGGCAAGGTTGCTAAGCAGGCTGTTGGTGCCATGGGTGGCCAAGGTGGCGTCATCGGTTGGGCTATGGAATCTAGTAACGTGACTGTGGACGCTGAGATCCTCGTGCATTTCCACAAGAATGCTGAGGCTGCTGCGGCAAGTTAAGGGTGATTTTGTATGAAGACTTTGAGACGTGTTGGTTTGGAAACTGGGCAATTGACTGATGAGGAACTGCGGTACATTGATAGTCGCTTAATTGAGGCTGTGCGTCCTGCACTAGTTGCTCGTAAACTATTTCCGATTTTCAGGTTGCCGCATGCTGGTTTTACCAGTGTTCGCGCCTGGAAAGAGACGGATATGGGCCAAGCGACCATCGACATGCATGGCATAACGCAAACAAAGGACCGTATTCAACTTGAAGGCTTCGACGTCAAGGTGCCAGTGATTCACAAGGAATTTCTGTTGTATTGGCGAGACGTGATCGCTAGCAGGTATGGCGGGTTGCCGATAGAGACGAGGAGCGTTGAATCAGCTGGTGTACAGTGCTCAGAAGAGGAAGACAAACTATTGCTCAGTGGAGAGGTAAGCGGGTTCAGGGCTTTAGGCATTGAAGGTCTCATGACGGCCACAGGCCGAAACACGAAGGCAAGCGCTGGAGCGTGGCCTGCAAATGCAATCACGGACGTTGGCGCAGCGATCGGAGAGCTTGAAGCTGACAGGCACTACGGACCGTACGGTCTGATCTTGCGCAGCAGTTGGCTTGCAAAGTTACGCGGATTGATAGCAAACACTGGCATATTCTACCTGGAGAAAGTTGCTGAACTCGTGAAGGCAGGCATCTTTGTCAGTGATCAACTCTACACTAGCGCAGGAGCAACGACGAGCGCTTTGGTTGTTGAGCCTGGGCAGCAGAACTTCGAGATGGTTGTCGGTCAAGACTTGGCTACTTTCATGCAGCAGGACGAGGACATGAACGTCAACGGCAAGGTGTACGAGGTCGTTGCGCCCCGAATTAACAGACCCACATCGATTGCTGAACTCACAGGCTTGACCTAAACTCGGGGCGCCGGGTTAAGCCTGTACCAGTTCCCCCTTTTGTTTCGGTTCGAAAAATAGAATGGAGGTTGAGAAGTGAAGTTCAAAATATTGCCGAAGGTTCATCGCTTTGTCGACCCACAGGGATTTGAGCATTCGCCAGGAGAGATTGTGGATCTTCCAGAAACTTACCTGGGCGAATCGTGGCTTGAGCCGGTTGACAAACCCGGAAAGGTTGAGGCTCCGCCTGCAAAAGTGGAGCCCGCTGCGGAAGTGAAGCCTGCGGTCCCTTTCGAGGCAAAAAAGTCGAGAAAGACAAAGTAAAGGTGCTTGTTGGGATTCCATCTATTCGCGATGATGACCGTTTTAGAGGGTACCGAGAGGACGTCATAGCGCACGTGGAGGAGGCTCTTCTTGGCGTTGACCATGAGGTTTTAGTTACGTCTCCCCAGAGTCAGCAGAGTTGGCCAGGTGTAGTTGATGCCTGCAACTTATTAATCGATAAGTGCGTCGGTGAAGGCTTTGATTATCTGTGGCTTGTTCAAGGAGACGTTGAAGTTCCTCCAGACGCTTTTGAGAGGCTTTACGCCTTAGATGTGGACGTGGCTCAGGGTGTTGTTCCACGCCATAATGATCGAGAGGCGCTTATCTGTGGGTTCATGGATGAATCTATGACAGTATGGTATTTGCCGAGAAAGACAGTCGAAGGCCAAGTTCTTTCGGGCTGGGTTTTCGCAGGCCTCAGTTGCACGCTGATTAAGAGGCGCGTTTTGGAAGCGGGAATCCGCTTTAAATATCAGCCGGGAATCGGTGAGGATATCCTGTTTTTGTATGATGTGCAGAGTCGCGGGTTTGTTGCGAAGGTTCATGGTGGCGTTCAGTGTGGTCATTTGCCGGAGTGGCCCTTACCAGTGAGGTGTTTGGATGGCTGAGGGTCCTCAGGCTGTAATTGAGCAGAGTAAGAGGCTTCTTCGTTTTCATGTTGATGCCGAGAAGAGCCGGGAGCTGCTGGAGAGTTTGCCTCAGGGTCATGGGTCTGGTTTGGATGCTGATATGGTTGACGGTTTGCACGCTGCCGAGATTCTTGCGAAGGCTCGCGTTTCTGGCGGAGGTGGAGGCGGCGGGTCTGGGGAAGGTATGGTTAGGCATGGTAATGAGTGGCATACGGTTCCGTTTGGTCAGAGGTGTTGTCAGATTTGTGAGGTTGATGATTTGCCTGAGGAAGTCGCTGGTTACGCTGTTCTTCTTTCCACTGATAAACACATTTATGTCGGTACAAATGGCGTTGGCAACGTTTGTGGCTGTCATTTTGAGAGTGTGGATGAGTTGCCAGAGTCGCCTGAGGTTGGTGATGCTGTTTTTCTCGTGAGTGATACGCATGTACATGTCGGAGTGTGAAGGGAGGTGATTGAATGGTAGCAACATGGAAAAAACTTGCCTTTGCCGACGAAGTAGCAACACTCAGTGCCGAAGTAGCCCATGACATTGGAACAACAGCGAGCGCAGGAGTAGCGACTGACGCAAGCAGGCACGACCACGTTCACAGACTTGGAAACGGAGCAGTAGACGTGGCAGCCGTGTTGGCAGCAGATGTCGTTGACGGCACAAAAATCGCTGATGACGCAGTAGGAAGTGAACACATCGAGCCGCTTTCAGCCAAACTAGAATGCAACGGACAACAGCTAGAAAATGCGGTGCTGGAAAACAATGCAGCCGATCCTACGACACCAGTCCTCGGAAAAATCTATTTCAAGACAGGCGATACGCATCCGTACGTGTGCACTGCAATAGCATAATTCGTTCCCCTCCTCTTTCTTGGGAGTAAAAGGAATTTAGGAAGGTGAAATGATGCCGTTGGACGAAAAAGAATTGATAGGTATGATCTTTCAGAGATGGGAAAAAGAATGGAAGGAACAGAAGAACCAGAAAGCGGCATTGGTTTACAATGAAATAGTTGAGATAATAGCGAGGGAAAAGGCGCATATTGATGAGATGATAGTTGCCTTGGAAATCGCCTTGCAAGAAGCATTAGACGCAAAAGTGAAGATGATACGGCAAGAACGTGAAATACCAGCTGAGGTTAAAGGTTAATGCCAGCAACATGGAAAAAGCTGATACTGGCTGCGGATACATCCACTATCAAAACCACTCTTAGCTTCGCCGTTGTTGGAACGTTGACTACTGGCACGGATAAAGCGCCCACCATTGTCGCACCATGCGCTTTAGCCATCGTCAAAGTTAAGGTTGTCGTGAAAACCGCGCCGACTGGAGCAGCTCTTATCGTTGATGTTAACAAGAATGGTACCACGATTTTCACGACTCAAGGTGGGAGGCCAAGCATCGCCGCTGGCGACACGGCAGATGATTCAGACACGCCAGACGTGACAGCGCTCGCTGAAACCGACAAACTCACGGTTGACATTGACCAAGTCGGTTCCACAATCGCTGGCGCAGACTTGACTGTCGAAGTCGTATGCGACCAAGCGGTGACGCTTAGTTAGGTGAAAAACCATGGCTGATTGGACTACTCCCTCGGCTGTTCACAGTAAATGTGGACAAACAAGCCCTTACCTTGCGACGAAGGCGATAGACGCCGACACAGGAACGTATTGGAATCATAGAACCGCTGAGCTGCATTGGGTTATTTTTGATGTGGGAAGCACCAAAACAATCAGTAAAATCAAACTGTTTCAAGTCGCAGGCTACAGATGGGGGGAAAGTTCAGGTCTTACCGTGTATGTGGGCGACGACCCCGCAAATCTTGGTGCCTCAGTTTGGGACGGAGTATTAAACGCTGACGGTTGGCAAGAGAGTGGAGCTTTCAGCAAGGATGGCCGATACATCAAGTTGGTGACCAAGTTAGGCGCTAACTATGAGCGTATGTATGAGTTTCAGGCTCTTGCAGCCACACCTGCTCCGCCACCGGCATCTGGGATTTTGGTGCAGGTGATGTAAATGACTAAGAAACGCATTGTGGCTACGATTGATGACAGATTATTCAGTGAAATAAAAAATATTCATGAGGCTGAAGTGAAGTCGGCGGAGGAAAAGGATCGGACGATGCCTCGTTGGAGCAACACGGTTGAAATGTTGCTCCGCAAAGGCGCAAAAGCCTATAGATCAAGCTCTACTCCCTAATTTATGGTCATATTTTAGTGCATTTTGTCTCTAATCATAGCGCGCATGCGTGTTCCTAAATTCGTCTTTTGATTGTAATAGGTGAGTCGCGTATCTCTCTCTTGAGGTGAGTCATGAGGAGATACGAGACTCTTGAGACCTTGTTTGGCAAGGTCGACTTATCCTTTGCTGAGAAAGT
>JALHSY010000030.1 GCA_022865455.1 Candidatus Bathyarchaeota archaeon | reverse complement strand
ATTCTCTGTCTTGGCGTCGTGGCACAAGGGGACTTTGCTCTAAGCGAGCGGAGGCGACCATTTAGGCTTCTTCGCCACCAGTTTCTTTTCTCCATAACTGTTTCCCTTAAGTGGTTCCTACATCAGTTTGCAGCGGCGATATTGTGTCACATCGCCTTCTAAGCATCTTTTGTGTCCAACCGATTAACTCGCCGTTCTTGTTGAGCCTAATCTCGTATCTTCCCAGAAGGTCCAGCGAGTTTGGAACGGCCTTTCTCTCCAGCGCTTCAACCGTCACCCTCCATTCCCCCTCTACTTCTTCGACACTTATGACTGTCTCCGGTTCTTTGCGTATGAGGGTCTTCGCTATGGCAACTGATTGGTTAACGATTTTTTCTACTGGCATTTTTCATCTCTTCTATGGAACATAAATAAAACCTGAATCGTCGACCTTTAGAACGGAGACTTCCATTCCCTTCCACTGTTTTATTCCCTCTTTGAGATTGTATTCATCCGTGTTGTCAGCTATTCTGTAGTGTTTGAGAAAACTGGCGAGTCTTCGCCGCCTTGCACCGCCATGATCTTTGCTCAAGGTTTTTGCGTTGAAAGTTCCATCTGGCTTGAGGCAGAAGTAGAAGGTTTCTTTTATTGTGCCTCCATCTTGGGTTCTTAAAGTGACAACAACGGCGTCTGTGTCGTTGAACCTGAGTCCCCATGGCTTCCTGCGCCACAGGTCGGAGATTTTGTAGATCTTGGCGTCCTGGATTGTGGCACTTACCTTTTCCAACTTTTCTCATCTCCATAGGTTTCCGCCAGTATTCCTTCTATGAGGTCGCTTTTCTTCAGGAGTTCTTTTGAATCACCTATTTTTGTGGCGAGGACATCCATGTAGATCTGCTCAAGGTCTTCCTTAGAATAGCCGTCCATTGCTTTTAGTCCTTGACAGATCATTATCTCTGCCCTTGTACCAGGTTTATGGGAATCCGGCAATTTTCCTCTGATTGTTCTGACAGCTTTCACCACTTTTTCCGCTTCAGAGAGCGAGATGTCTGTGTGTGCTTGAACAATCTTCACTTCAGTGTCATAGTCATAGTAGTCCATGCAAATGTTTACGATTCTGTCAAGGAGGGCGTCCTGAGGCTTGTGTATGCCTGCATATTCTATGGAGTTGCTTGTGAAGATTATTTGGAAGTCTGGATGAACCTTGACGTATCTTTCTTCCCCGAAGAACGTTGGAAGCTCGAGAATGTGTTCCTCTAGGATGGAGAGAAGGACGTTGTTTGCCTCCGGCTTGGCTCTGGAGAACTCGTTGTAAACCAGAGTGTAGCCGTATTTGCACGCAAGTGTCAAGGGGTTATCCACCCATGAGTACTTAGTCCTGTCTTTCGCCAGCAAGACGTTATGAACGAATCTGTCTCTAACGCTTTCGGTCTCCATTTCTGAGTATCCTCCGATCAAATCTGTTGTTGTCATTTGTTCGTCACCGTTAATCCATACAGTGGGTCTTCTCAGCTCCTTTGCAACTTGCATCGCTAGCGTTGTTTTTCCGCAACCTGTTGGTCCTACTATGTGAGGAGAGTAT
>JALHSY010000177.1 GCA_022865455.1 Candidatus Bathyarchaeota archaeon | reverse complement strand
GTCTTGACAACGTTCAAGCGGCGGAAACATGTCGGTTCCAACGTGGCCTAGACCTGTTCCGATTATGACAATGCCGTGGTAGCCGCGGTCAACCATAGAGTCAAGAATGTCGGGATTCATCCCCGGGTAGGAGTAGAGCATGCCCACTCGCTGGTCCATCTTCGTGTCCAAGATGAAATCCTCAGCAGGGCAGCGGGGTCGAACATCGTCCTTGAACCATGTCACCTTCTTTTCGTCGATTTTTCCAAGGGGGATGTCATCCAGAGTGCGGAACGTGTCGCGGCGTGACGAGTGCATTTTGCGGCAGCGGGTGGCTCGGTGGATGAGGTTGTAGCTGTCGCTTGTTCCGCCGTGCATGCAGACAACGACTTCGGCGAAGTTTTCGTGACCGGCGAGCTTGGCCGCGTAAAGTATGTTTCGAGGCCCATCGGATGACGGTCTGTCAGAGCTGCGTTGGCTCCCCACTAGCACGACTGGGACTGGCAGGTTGCGTAGGAAATACGAGAGTGCAGCTCCGGTAGTGCACATCGTGTCCGTGCCGTGGCCAATGATGACGCCGTTCACGCCGCTTTCGATTTCCTTGGCAATGGCTTCAGCTGTCCTGACCCAATACTCTGGTCTGAAGTTTTCGCTCAGTATCTGGTACAGAGTTTTAGGGGTCAGGTTGACGGCAGAAACCAGTTCTGGAACGGCTGAGAAAAGCTCTTCAGGTGTGAAGGCCGGTATGACCGAGCCTGTTCGGTAGTCTAGGCGGGAGGCTACTGTGCCGCCTGTGCCTAGCAGGGTGACGTTTGGCAGTTCTTTCTTGGTCTCTACGTCGATGTGGGGGAGTTGGTAGTGTCCTTTCTGGTAGCCAGTTTCTTCGATTTTGGTGTTCTCATCCATGAGAACTCCTAGATTGTAGCCTGTGTCAACTTTCAGCGTCACGTAGGCGTCTGCTGTGTGCTGGCTTCTCGGCAGCAGAAGTCCTTCGTAGGTAGCGTTGCCTTTGGCTATTTTGACTTTGCTCCAAGTGCGTATTCCTTCTTTGACTAGTCTTTCGCGGAGGGCACCGCGATATCCTTCTGGTTCATTCTCATTTTTCTGGGACAATTCTTTCATCTCCTACTTGATCATGGCTTGGATTTTCTCCAGTATTTTCTTTCCTTCAACTGAATGGTTAACGGCTTTCAGGATTTCGCCGACCATTTTTGGGAGCATATGTTTTCGGTAAGTCTCGTCGGTGAGAAGCTTGGCTCGGTCGCTTTTGTTGAGCTGTCGTAATATTAGTTTGTTTAGCTTTTCGTCAGGAACGTGAGAGATGTGAAGTTTGGCTAGAGCTTCCTGGATGGTGAGGTTGGGTTCTTTGGCGAATATTTCGATGAGTGGGTCTGTTTGTTCTGGGATTATGAGTTTGCGTGAAAGGGCTTCAGCCAGTTTCTGGCAGGTTTGATCAGTGTATTGGGTGCCTTCTCTTTTCTCGCGTCTTGGAAGTTCGATTAGCAGGCGGTAGGCTGTGTGGCCGTTAAGCTGTAGTTCTTCGGTGTATTCGCGGAGTTTCTCAGTTTTCTCGGCTCGGATGAGCATGTCAACTTGGTGCTGGTTGAAGTTGTATTTGGCGTGAAGGCCTTCGTAGATTTCCCATGGGCGTTTGCTCACCTGCTTCCTGCATTCGTCCAGTGTTTCCTTTGAGATGACGATTGGCGGCGTGTCGGTGTCGGGGTAGATTCGTTCTTTGCCGTGGATTACACGTAGGAATTCGCTGTTGCCGTTTGGCAGAAACCGTCTTGTTTCTTGTGGCACGCCGTCCAAGGCCATTTTTGTTCTTTCCACTATTTTCTTCAGGGCGTGCATTGCTTTGCGTTCTGGGCCTGCGACTACGATGAAGGCGTCTTGTGGACCTTGGTTAACTATTGTGGAGATTTGAGCGTGCTTTTCCTTGTCCATTGGCAGTGTGCACGGGTATGGTGAGCGTTTGCGGGCGGCGTACTGCTCGATCTCGTCGCTGTGGTAGTGGTGTTCGCGTGAGATTCCTGTGATAAGCATGCTTTTTTCGAAGACGTCTTCGCCGAAGTCCTTGTTGGGCTGAACCTCCGTGCCGAACAGTCCTTTCATTTTGGGAAATATGGTGACGAAGGCTTTGTCCCCATCACTCAGATTGAAGAGGTGGGAAATGTCCACGTAGGTGTGTTCGAAATCCTCTTTTCTGATTCCGCGTCTTTTCATCTCCTTACTTATCTCGATGAGGGCGTATTGTCTGACCGATTCATGGCGGCAGAGAAGGTCAAACGTCTTGAGGTCTTGGACGCCCTTGATTTCGACGCGGTTGCCTCCTTCTATGGAGAGGTTGACGTCTTGGCGGGCTGCGCCGATTCCTCTTCTGCCGATGTGGCTTATTCTTAGGATTCTGCCGATTTGCTTGGCTAGTTCGATTAATTCTTCTGGCGTTTCTATGTCGCGGTGGTCTGTAATGACTTCGGTGAGGGGTATGCCGAGGCGGTCGAGGTTGAAGCACACGGTGCGGTCTGTTGTGTCTTTCCAGTTGACGCGTCTGGCTGCATCTTCTTCGATGTGCACGTTGGTTATGCGCACTTTCTTGCCGTGGACGGGAATCCAGCCGTCTCTGCCCGTGATGAAGGTTCGCTGGAAGCCCGTGGTTATGGAGCCGTCAAGATACTGTTTTCTGTTCACCACGATTTCTTCAGCCAATGCTGAGCAGTTGAAGTAAAGTGCAAGGATGAAGCCTTTTTTTATTGCTTCCATGTCTGGATAGAACGGCGGAGTCTCGTCCATCTCGTACGTGCAGGTGTTTCGTTCACAAGCATAATAGATTACCTTGTAGCCCTTCTCGAACTCCACCAGCATGCCGGGGTCGAAGTCTCCCATCTCGCCGAGAACAGGGCGGAAATAGCGGTGGAAGGTGTAATCCATATTTTCTGGATCTTCTTCCAGAACTGGTGGACATCTGCAAAAGAGTTTTCTGTCTGAACGGATCTGGTGGTGAACTTCTATTCCGGCGCGGAAGCCGAGTCTTTTGAAATCAACGTTTTTGGGGTCTAGCATCGGGTTTACTGTGTGCTTTGGGCGCGTTAAAAAGGCTTCTTCGCCGTTCTCTTGGTGCTTAGTTCAATATGGCTTGAGCCTTCAAAACGCTGAGACGCCTAGACTCAGAAGATTTCAGAACGAGCTTCCGTTATCTTAAACGGTTTGCTGAAGACGCTATGTGAAAGAAGGAAGAAACTGAGTGACAGATAATGCTATACGCGGTAGAGCCTCGTTTGCTTCTCCGCTTTTCGCATGAAATCCTCGATCATTGGTTGCATGGCTTCAGGATATCGCTTAATGCATGCGCGCCCTTTGCGTGGCTTCAAGTAACATTGCACTAGCTTCTTTTGCAGGATTTCCTGTTGGACTTGCCTTCTAACCTTCCACTCAAGCTTCATCCTTTCGACGGCTTGAACATTGAGCAAATCAACCTTTCTTCGTTTCTTCATACTCCTGACTTCCTGTGCCACTACTATTCTATATCGTGAATCTCAATAAATCACTTCTTTCAACCTTCGACATATGTCAAAAAGCGGAACATCATATGCTCTTATGCGTGTAGTCGTGCTGGCAAATCACAGGGACGAAAAGGAAATCGTGGAGTGATTATCGCGGCATACACATTAGTCACGAAGGGCTTCGACGCGGAATTGCCTTCAGAGGAGGTTGAAAATTGTCCGCGCTAATCTCCCCATGGGGTCTTTACATATTATGGATATGAAGCATGACTTCATAATGCTTTTCTATGAACAGATTGCTTACGTGTGATTGGTGATGAAATCTGACACCTAAAATCCAACCGTTTATGCGAAGGAAACCCGGAGCAAAGAAAAGGACGATCCACGTAAAGGGTCATTATAGGCACGCAGTGCAATAGATTCAGCGGATGCAGCATTTGTCCTCTTCCTAGTCTCCTCTGACAAGAGGCTTCTTCTGAAGAATACTATGGTCAATACGTGAGAAAGCGCAAACCAAGATGCGAGCTGATAAAGGGTTCAAACACTCATCAATCCAACGTGATTAGGACGCAGTGGAGAGACTGCAAAGAAAAGCTACGTGGAATGGATTAGCGTTCGTGCTATTGTGTATATGATTTCGCCGATGATAGTGACAGACAAGAACATGCCGAGCATCCCCCAGTATATCCAGGCTTCCCAGGTATAGATTCTCGGAAACAGAATGACATTAAGATTTTCCAAGATGAAAAACCACAATCCGTATCCGTCACCAGTCAGCATGTATATTGCATACACAGAAAGCTCTGCCACAACTGCAATGGCGGCATATATTAATATTCTATTTCTGAATTTCCTTAGAAAGTTCACCGTCTGTTACCAAACAAAGTTTGTCTATGCCAGCATAAATCATTTTACACTAGTCCAGTAAAGTAGAATGATGGTAATCTCAGGTTGGGGTGAACAGAAAGAGGGTTTGGTGGACGGGGCGGGATTTGAACCCGCGGCCTCCACGATGCCAACGTGGCGATCATACCAAGCTGATCTACCCGCCCAACACCAATCTAGGCTTCTCCGAAACATCAATCAATCCTGTTTACGGATTAGCTCATAAACACAGTATCATATAAGCATTACAAAACCCTAGCAAGTTCAACCTATATGTAGAGGGCGGTCTAGGTCTGAGAGAGCAAAAGAGGTCAGCCAAAGTCTAGCCATAATGCAGATACTGCCGAATCAGCTTCTCGACTTCCTCAGGCTTCTCCGTCACCATCTTCTTCAGGCCTCCGTCCTTGTACGCTCTCAGCCTGTCAACCGTCTTGTCAATCAGCCTCTTCGGAAAAACATCGCCAGCCTCGTACAGCTTCCTATCCCTCTCCAAATTGTCAGCGGACTCGCTGCAAGAGCACGGCAAAGCCTTCAGCCCCTTAGGTTCGCGACCACCAACTTCAACGTGTAAGTCATCAGCCGCCTTCAACGACTCCTTACAGTTCCTCAAACCATACTCCGCAGCCAAAGCCAAACCAGCAAACAGCAAATGCGCATTCGCAAAAGCGTCAGGCGCACGATACTCAAAAGTCTCCCTGCAACTTCCCCGTTTCTCCGCCTTGTTCTTGAAACTCCACCATAACGGTATGCGAATCAACGCCAAACGATTCCTGGCACCCCAGCAAATGTGCATCGGAGACTCCTTGCGAGCAAT
>JALHSY010000029.1 GCA_022865455.1 Candidatus Bathyarchaeota archaeon | reverse complement strand
TGAACACTTGGTCTAGATGACTTAGCATGTGCTGGCTCCCAAGAAACTGTAAGATGTAAACAGACTTTAGAACGTAGAGCAATGCATGAAGACACCCACCCACTGAAATCTAATCGTTTCAAGAGTATTTTTCTATATGACCCACAAGATTGCTTATTCTGCTAAAAGGGGCTTTTGGTGGGGCCGTATAGGTTTAAACTTACGTTTAAATCTTACAATTGAGTGCTATTTATTGTACAAGCATCTTTTTGCAAGTTTTCTTAAAGAAAAAGCTATAGCAAACGCCACAATAGTTGCAGATGTTGGCAGCACCTATGAAAAATGGTGTGATCTTTGACATTAGAAAGTATTCTATTCATGATGGGCCAGGAATCCGCACTACAGTATTTTTCAAGGGATGCCCGCTACGTTGTTGGTGGTGCCATAACCCAGAAGGACAAGATGTTGAGCCTGAGTTGGTTTATAGGAAAAGCAGGTGTCTTGGCTGTGATGAATGTTCGAAGAGCTGCCAGCGAGAAGCGATATCACTAGTGGCTCAATCTATATCTGTGAATAGAGAAAAATGTGTTCCGTGCAACAATTGCTGTCGTGTGTGTCCATCTGACGCTCTCTCAATTGCTGGAAAGCAGATGACTGTAAAGGAGATTCTGGAAGAAATAGAAAAGGACAGAACTTTTTATGAGGAATCAAGGGGTGGAGTAACATTTTCGGGGGGAGAACCACTCATGCAACCTGATTTCTTGAACGCACTTCTTAACGAATGTAAAGAGAGAGCCACTCACACAGCTGTAAACACTTGTGGGTTTGCACAATATGAAATAATCGACAGAATACGTGACAAAGTGGACCTTTTCTTGTATGATATCAAAACCATGGATAACAGAAAGCACAGAAAATATACAGGCGCTTCAAATGAACAAATTCTCAAAAATCTCAAAAAGCTCGCAGAAAGTGGCAGTAGTATTGTGATCAGTTTTCCAATCATACCGGGTATAAATGATGGCGACAAAAATGTTACAAGAACAGCCGAGTTCATAAGTTCTTTGCCTAACATACAGCAGGTTAATCTCCTTCCTTACCATAGAGCAGGAATTGAGAAATACAAGAACCTAGGCAAACCTTACAAGCTGGACAAAATTCAACCTCCCTCGAATCAAAGGGTGAAGTCAGTGAAGGAAAAAATGGAGGCTTTTGGAATAAGGGTAGGAATTGGAGGAGGATGACATGCGGGAAAGAATCAGAAAATTAAGGAAACAAAGTGTAACTGCTAAGCCCCATATTTCTCCAGAAAGAGCGATTCTCATAACGGAGTTTTATGAAAGCGAGATTGCGAATCGAGTATCCATCCCCGTGAAAAGGGCGCTTGCATTCAAGCATTTGCTCGAGAACAAGAAAATCTGCATTAATGATGGGGAGTTGATCGTTGGTGAGAGAGGTTCAGCTCCAAAGGAAACTTCAACGTATCCTGAAATATGTTGCCATACGCTGGAAGACCTCGAGGTTCTTAACTCCAGAAAGAAAACCCCATATGCTGTAAATGAGGCAACAAAGAAAGTGTACAAAGAGAAGCTTATACCTTTCTGGAATGGCAGGGCAATAAGAGATATAATATTCAACAAAATGTCAGATAAATGGAAAGCTGCTTATGAAGCAGGAGTGTTTACAGAATTTTTGGAACAAAGAGCCCCAGGGCATACTGCCTTAGACGACAAAATCTACAAGAAGGGCTTGCTTGACTTCAAAAAAGACGTAATCAGAAGTATTCAAAACCTCGACTTTTTGAAAGATGCAGATGCGTACAAGAAGAAGGAAGAACTTAGGGCGATGGAAATCGCCGCAGACGCGTTGATCCATTTCGCTGAACGCCATGCTGACTTGGCGAGAAGACTGGCGAAAAAAGAGAGCAACATCAAAAGACGAAGAGACCTAGAGAAAATAACCGATGTGTGCACGCGTGTTCCCGCTCACGCGCCAAGAGACTTCTGGGAAGCCCTGCAACACTATTGGTTCACTCACCTCGGGGTCATAATAGAGCTTAATCCATGGGACGCGTTCAACCCTGGTAGGCTCGACCAGCATCTCTACCCTTTTTATGAAAAAGGTCTCGCAGATGGAACTTTAACAAAAGAAGAAGCAAAAGAGCTTCTTCAAGCATTTTGGATAAAGTTCAACAACCAACCAGCACCGCCTAAAGTGGGGGTCACTGCAGAAGAAAGTGCCACCTACACTGACTTTGCACTCATAAACACAGGGGGAGTCAAAGCCGATGGAGCCGATGCAGTAAATGAGCTCTCGTACCTCATACTGGATGTTGTAGAAGAAATGAGGTTGACCCAGCCCAGTTCTATGGTTCAAATAAGCAAGAAAACGCCTGACAGATTCTTGAAGAGAGCAGTAGAAATCATAAGAACAGGCTTCGGACAGCCATCAGTATTCAATACGGATGAAATAATCCAAGAAATGCTGAGACAAGGAAAACTTGTCGAAGACGCTAGAAATGGAGGAGCAAGCGGATGTGTGGAAACCGGAGCTTTCGGCAAAGAAAGCTACATCCTCACAGGCTACTTCAACATGCCAAAAGTTCTAGAAATCACTCTGAATAATGGTTTGGACCCAAGAACAGGAAAGAAGATTGGACTTGAAACTGGAGATCCTGCTGAACTCAGTTCTTTTGATGAACTGTTCGAAGCATTCAGAAAACAGCTCAATTACTTTGTCGACATTAAGATCAAAGGGAACAATATTATAGAACGGCTGTACGCTGAACGGCTTCCAGTGCCTTTCCTGTCTCTTCTTATTGCTGATTGTATCGCCAAAGGCAAAGATTACAACGATGGGGGAGCAAGGTACAACACTGACTACATTCAAGGTGTTGGGCTCGGGACAACGACAGATTCGTTGACCGCAATAAAATACAATGTCTTTGATAAAAGACACGTCACAATGAAGGAATTGCTTGAAATTCTTAAGGTAGACTTCAATAGGTACGAAAATTTTCGTCAGAGGCTCCTGAACAAGACACCAAAGTACGGAAATGACGAGGACTACGCCGATCAATTTATGAAAGCCATTTTCGAAGTCTATTTTGACGCAATAGATGGGAGACCCAACACAAAGGGTGGACACTACAGAATCAACTTATTGCCAACAACCGTTCACATTTACTTTGGAAAAGTTGTCGGAGCAACTCCTGACGGAAGAAAAGCAAGAGAACCTCTTTCCGAGGGAGTCTCACCCGTTCAAGGGGCCGACCGCAAAGGGCCCACGGCTGTAATAAAATCCGTCGCTAAGATCGACCATGTCAGAACAGGCGGAACACTTCTTAATCAGAAATTCACGCCTCAACTTCTTGCTGATGAAACAGGAATCGACAAGTTAGCTCAACTAATACGAACTTTCTTCAAGCTGGACGGCCACCACATGCAGTTTAACGTGATAAGTTCTGATATGCTGCGCGACGCACAAAAACATCCTGAAAGATACAGAAACCTAATAGTAAGAGTTGCAGGGTACAGCGACTACTTTGTCGATTTGGGTGTCGATCTACAGAATGAAATAATCAAGAGAACGGAACAGACAACCTTCTAGCTTCTCCCATTGATTCAAGAAGCACACCTTATTTTATCAGAAGAGATCTATGGTGGGGCCGGCCGGATTTGAACCGACGACCTTTCCCCGGAAACAGTGCTTTCGGCGCTGATCCTACGGGTTTCTCCTGACAGCTCCAGAACCTCTTCATCCCTCTTGAGGTCCGTAAACCCGTTAGCTACTTTCTGGAG
>JALHSY010000176.1 GCA_022865455.1 Candidatus Bathyarchaeota archaeon | reverse complement strand
GTGTGGTCCGCAACTGCAAAAGCATTCTCAATTGGGACCAGAAACTTGTCCAACTCCTCAACTCTCATCCCGACGAGCTCCGCCTCTTTTCTCCGAGTTTTCAGCCGACTTGCAGTCTTGTCTAGATTCACTAACCCGGAAACCCTAGCTATCTTGTTCAGCAGTTCACTGTCAATTCTGGTCAACCCGGCCATCTTGAAAATCCTGTTGAGCAAGTTGCCGTAGACGGCGTGGAAGCCGCTGGGTGCTCCTTGACTTAGCCACGCGTATCGGTCTATGCCGTAGCCTGTGTCAACTGTTCGGATAGGCAGTTTGATGAACTTGTCATTTACCACCTTGTACTGCATGAAAACCAGTGTGGCAACTTCCAAACCTCGGACAATGGACTCGACGCATGGACCGGCGTTTCCGCCGCCAGACCAAACCTCCTCTTTGTACACAATCTCTTCGGACTTCACGCCCAAATCCTTGGTCACCCAATCATGATGATACCACACGGTTTGATCTTTCCAATAGAGTTCCTTGTCAGGATAGTTGAACGCGTGCGCTCCGCCCATCTCAAAAATGGTCAGGTGCCTGCCGAAAGTGGGGCCCGTGTTCGCAATGTCCACCATGCGGATGCACGGTTGAGAAATAACAAGCGGATTGGCGGGGGGCGGCGCGATTCCTTCAGTCACGTAAGGCTGGAAATCGATTATGCTTGCATGCGTAAGGTAGATGTCGTCCCGCCACCGGGCCACAACAGGATAGGGCTCTATGCGTGCATGTCCGTGTTTCTCGAAGAATGACAGGAAAGCCTCTCGCATCTGGGACAGGGTGAAGCTCTTTTTTGTCGGCGGGTTACCTATGAAAGTGTAAGATGCACAGCCTTCTGAAGTTGCTTCACCGCAAGTTTCCTGTTTCGGGTTCTGCGTCCAATAATACTTCTTGCATTTAGGACACAGTTTCCTAACGTAGCCAGATTCCTTAAAGAATGGAAGCCTATACTCTTCTGCTGGAAACCTCTCCAAACTTTGGACGCTCCAATAACACTACGATGCATAGGTTTTTAAAGGATAAAGAAGCCGCGCGAATTTAAACTATTTCGCTATCCGAGCTTGAAACCAAGCAGAAAACCAGCAATGAAGCTTCCAGCAAACGGCAGAAGAGATATCACATCTACAATCCACGAGAATGCTGAGCCAGCCAAACCGAGCGAGCCAGCCAGTGAATTCCACAGCGCGTCATAGTTTATGCTGATGATCCCTTTTATACTCAAGTAAACAAGCGCAGCTATGAACAAGCCTACAACAATGGCCACTAGCTTGCTTATCTTCTTCACAGCGTATCCAGCTATGAATCCGCCCACCGCGCCTATTCCAACTTGAAAACCTAGGTGTGGCAAAACTTCGCTCATGGGAACACTCGCCAGACATGCTATAGCACGTTTCATTTAAATGCGTTTTGCCCAATAGAATACAAAAAGGCCGGACCAAGGAGGTGAAACAGAATGGAACTGCTGGACATCTACATATTGAACCTTTTGCTTACCTTAGGCATGTTCGCCATTCTCACTTTCCGAGCGTGGATAGAACTGAAAAACTACCGAATGCTATGGCGTGAGCTGGAATGGAAACAAACATATCAAACCATGGGGCGCATACTCAAAGCCGAAAGAGACCTTTTCTCGAAAGTTGAGGGCGGCGACGAGCTTTACAACATGCTGTGCGAAATCTTCAAGGTCAACGAAAAATAGTCTAAGGAGAATGCCAGCCGTCAATTAATCCTTGAAAAGCCAAATGACGTTTTTCCATCCCATAACGTCTAAAGGGCTTGGTTAAATGCCGCTGCGACCTTGTTGGAGTAATGTAAAGGCCTCTCCTCAAGTCACGTTTCAACTTGACCTCAACTTTGCCGAGGTCTCGATATCTCAAGCCGCATTTTTCACATCTGAAACCCTTACCTTTTCCCATAGACTTCAGTCTTCTGTCGCACTTTTGACAAACTGGATTGTGAAAGGCCATTTTCGGAGCGAGTCCTAACACTCGTATCTTCTCGAGATTTATCGTCAAAGGCAGACGCTGCATGGGAGCGCGAACGCCGCCATATACCTCAACGTAGTCTCCGACTAACAGTTTGCTTACGACCTTGCGAAGGCTTCCAGTTGGTTCATAAGCTGCACAGTCAACCTCGGCGTTTTCGTCTCTAATAGAGAAAATGATGTGCCTCTTTGGGATCGTTCTTGGATTTGCTGCCACGGTTCCTCTAACAATCACGGGGCTGTAAGGCTTAATCTGGCTTAGTTTTTCGACCTTTTTCAAATGCGCGTCCGTTCCTTGATTTGTGCGGAAAATAACCCACCTCTCGACAGGCTCAAGGGGCTTTACCATGGCAAGGGCCTTTTTCACAATTTCTGGTGTCTCGCCCCTGATGCCCAAAAGGATTGGGTCGGGTCCTCGCGGTGTGATAATGACTCTGTGTTTCTCTGCGTCAACATTGTTGAAGGTGTGCGGAGCTGTTGCCTCATCCATTTCAAAGATTGAAGCTTCGTCCACGCATCTTTTCAAGCCGCGATTCTCTGGAACACGGTATGCGAGAACCTCGTAAGTGTAATCTGCTTGAAGGGTTTCGCCGACTGCTGCCAAACCCCCGATGATTCCCCTGCCTTTCTTGAAACCTACTGCCTCACCGCCGAACTTGGAAACAAGTTTCACGGCATCCTTGAGAGTCACGATGTCAGTTATCGCATTTCTGGCAAAGGCTTTGATTTCCTTCGGAATCTGTGCCCCTTCAAAGAAGACTATGCCTGGATCCGTGCCTTTGCACTCGAAGTCTGCTTGTTCCTCAACAGTCTTTACCACAGTTTCCTTAATCTGTCCTTCAACGTTCTTGTCGTATCTTATTCTAAGGCACAATGCACCGTTTCCTCTGGTTTTCCACGGCACATTAGGGTTCAGCCTGATGAGGTTCGGATAATCAGTGAACTCAGCGTCCAGTTTCTGCAGTTTCTCAACGAGGACAGCAGCAACGTATGTTGTGCATCCCTTTCTTGTCGAGTCTGTGTCGTCCAATCCAATGTGCATCGTTTTTCTGGTCATCTAAGGCAACTCGTTTCTCAACCGATTACAGATTGAAAAAGAACGCTATAAAGAGTTGTTTCTGTGGCGAAGAATAAAAAAGAGGGAAAGCTTGTTACTTTGCTTCTTCAACAACTATCATTGTCAATGTTGACCTGACTTTGTCCAGTCTTCTTACGCGCCAGGTTACAATTTCCTTCAGCTTGTCCATTGTGTCTGCCTTTACTCTTGCGATTATGTCGTAGACTCCGTAGACGGCGAAGGCTTGGTCAACTCCTTCGACTTTCTTCAGGTCTTTCAGTACGTCTGCTTCTGAACCTATCTCGGTGTTTATCAGGACGAATGCTGTTGGCATTCGAATCTCCTCAACTACTGTTTCTTTGCTATGCATTAAAATACTTTGCTGCATCAAACGATTAGGCCCGTCATAACACCAGCATAGGCCCAAGCATTTCTTCAAAACATGGATATGCTTATCTTCTGTTTCCAAACACTAGACTACTGGGGCTCAAACATGCGAGCAGGGAAACCCGCCGTTGACTTTATTACGAGTCGTGAAATGCGCGCTTTAGAACTGAACTCAGAGTATTTCGGAGTTTCTAGACTTCGCCTGATGGAAACCGCTGGGCACAATGTCGCGTTGGAAGTTGCTTCAAGGTTCAAACCCGAGAAATCCGTCGCTGTCTTCTGCGGGTTAGGCGGGAACGGCGGCGACGGTTTTGTTGCAGCTCGGCACCTGCTTGCCATGGGCTTCAAAGTCACGGTCATCCTCGCTGGAAAAGCCGAGGAAATCTCTGACAAGGCAGCTTCGGAAAACTGGGAAGCCCTGCAATCTTTGAAGAATGCACTGCCCATTTGCGAGGTTTATGACACCGCACTTATACCGGACATGACAGCGGACATCGTGATAGACGCGTTGCTCGGAACGGGCACGAAGGGAAAATTGAAGCCGCCCATTCTGCAATTGGTCAAGAAAATCAACACCTTAAACGCCTTCCGAGTCGCTGTTGATGTGCCAACAGGCATCGACGCAGAGACTGGAGAAGTTTTAGGCGATGCTGTGAAAGCACATCTGACAATAACTTTTCACGAGACAAAACAGGGATTCGAGAAAGCGGGAGAATACGTGGGAGAGCTCGTTGTGAAAGGCCTAGGCTTGCCCAGGCAGTTCGAAGAGTTTTCGGGTCCAGGCGACGTTTTGATGGTTACGAAGCCTCGACCATCAGAGTCTCATAAAGGCGATTTTGGGCGCCTTCTCGTCGTCGGTGGAAGTGAAACCTATTCTGGCGCCCCAACCTTGGTGACGCTGGCTGCTCTGCGCACGGGTGTTGACTTGGCATATCTTGCTGCTCCAGAGGAGACGGCTTATGCTATCTCGTCCATGTGTCCTGACCTGATCACGATAAAGCTTGAGGGAAAACATCTGAATTCAGGTGACATGCCTGTTTTGAAGAAGTACATCGAGACAGTTGACGCGGTTGCTATGGGGCCGGGGCTCGGTTTGCACGCTGAAACCAAGAAGGCTGTGAAGGCCATAATTGAGGCTGTTGAAGATGCTGGGAAACCGTTGCTTCTGGACGCGGATGGTTTGAAGGCTTTCGCGGAGTTCGAGAGGAAGCTTAAGATACCTTTGGTGTTAACGCCTCACGCTGGCGAATACGCCATACTTGCCGGGAAGAAGCTGCCGGAAGACTTGAAGGCGAAGGTGGCGGAGGTGCAGAAGACAGCGGCAAAGCTGGGCGCGGTGATACTGTTGAAGGGGGCTGTCGATGTGGTGGCCGATGGAAAGCGTTTCAAACTTAACTTCACAGGTAACCCGGGCATGACGGTTGGAGGAACTGGAGATGTGCTGTCTGGCGTCGTTGGAGCTTTTCTCGCTCAGAAGGTTGATCCGTTTGAGGCGGCTGTTGCGGGAGCTTTTGTTAATGGTG
>JALHSY010000175.1 GCA_022865455.1 Candidatus Bathyarchaeota archaeon | reverse complement strand
GACGAGCCTATCTCGTCATAGCTTAAACGTCTGAAAATCTCGCCGAACCCATGTAGGATCTTCTCGAAGAAGGGAGTAACAGTTTCAATAGTGACATCTGCAGACGTTATGCCAGTGCCGCCGCAAAAGACAGCAGCATCCACGTCATTCGAACCCAGAACAGATCGCATGCCCTGCTCAATCAAACCCTCGTCATCGGGGATTATTTTCCGAAACAATACAGTGTGTCCGTCTCTTTTCAGCAATGATTCAATCAAGTCACCTGAGGCATCTTGCACTTTTTGGCCTTTCTTCAGTTGTTGGTAGCGAGATGAGCTGCAGATGAAAATGGCGAACCTCACCTTTTTAGGGGCTTCAGCCTTGTGTTTTCTTGTGCTTTCGCTCATTTTCGAGAAGCCTTCCCACGTTTGCCTTCTTTGACTTTCTTGACAACGTGAATATTCTGGATTGCGGTCGATGGGTATTGCCCTTTCGCATCTTTTTCGTATTGTTTGGTCATGTCCCAAACTGTCAAAAGACTAACGGCCACTGCTGTCAAGGCTTCCATTTCGACGCCGGTTTGGGCCTTTGTTTTAACTGTTGCGGTAACGTTCACCATACGTTTGGCAGAGATTGTTACTTCGATCTGGACGTTTGTCAGCGGCAGCGGATGGCAAAGCGGGATCAAAGTGCATGTCTTCTTGGCGGCCAAGACCCCCGCAATCCTCGCTGCGTAGATGGGGTCTCCCTTGGCAATCTTTCCTTCTTGAATCAAGCGGACGGTTTCAGTTTTCAGCTCAATCGTTCCTTCGGCAGTCGCTTCACGAAAGACTTCAGGCTTGTTTGAAACGTCAATCATTGACATGACTATTACCTTCGACTTTTTCTTCAACCCTAAACTTTGAGAGTGACAGCTGCTTCTTTTCTGTTTTGCGTTCATCCTTCATGCTTTGGGCAGGTGCCTTGCTGGCGAGGCTTTCCAAGCTTTCTTCTTGAAGTTCGCATGCAATCTGCTTCATTTCGTCAACCTTCTTTTCTAGACCGACTAATGCAGCATTGAACTCGTCTATGCGGCCTAGCACGTATTTGAAGAGCGGCTGAACATCCTCAGATGCCTGAATGCTTATCACTGAACTCTTGGCTTCAGAGGCTTTCTTGAGCAGCTCTGAGGGCGGAAGCTTTTCAAAGAGCATTCCATTGGCCATCTCGCCTGCAACTTTTTGCAGAATCTCTTCAAATTCACCTATCCTTTCTTCAAACTCGCTTCTAACCAAGACCTCACACCACCATTATCATACATGCTGATTCCCGTTCTCCTTACGAGGTATAAAAGCCATCACCAGCTGGTCGACCTCCTTGAAGCCTGCATTCCTGTAGAGCTCCATGGCTGGTTCGTTGCCGTGTGAGTCCAGACGAAGGCAACTGTTACCTTTCAGTTGATGAAAAACTTGGTCTTCATAATCGAGCTTGGCGAGAATTGTCCTAGCTTTGTCTTCTTCTCCATGCTTCATTTCACGAATCATTGGTTTTTCCCCATGTTAAGCCCAATCAAGGCAACATATTTCAAGTCACTCATGAAAACCACTTAGCAATCTTTTCGCTGAGCTTCTTTCCAGACTTCTATGAGGTTTTGGACAGCTTTCGCTTTGGGCGAGTGCTCGTTCAGTCTGTAGAGCCGAATGCGCCCGAACATTTTGTGCTGAATGATGCCTTCGTCCTCCAAAACCTGCAAGTGTTTGCTTGCTGACTGATAGTTAACGCCGATTCTCCGCGCGATTTCTGAAACGTTGACTTCGCCCACCTGCGCCAGAACTTTAAGTATTCTCATTCTCAGTTTTGAAGAAAAAACCTCTTCCACATCCATGCTGTTCTCACGCTCCTTGTTTTTCCAACAGGGCACATAATTCCCTTTCAAGTTCGCGAGCTGGGATTCTAGGCAGGCGGATGAGTGTTGATCTTCCTCTAGGCGCAACTGTTGAAACCTCTGTCTCTATTATGCCAACTGTTGAAAGGGTCTGCAAATACTTCCACAGCTGCGTGTGACTGTGAGGCTGCACGTTGAATTCCTCACACGCGACAGCGTAAGCCTGTTCCGCTTCTGCAAGAGACACTTGCGACTTTTGGCTTTCCTCGAAAAGCCTAGCTGTACCTAGACCGAGGAGTTTTTCATGGAAGTTTAGAGAGGCCAAATCAGTTTTGCGCATTGCTGGGACGATGCTCGAAACGGCCTTTCGAACACACTCTGGTGAGACGGTGCCTAGTTCGTCGGCATCCGCGTATTTTCCCGCTCGCCAGAGCAGCTCAATCCCGAACCGAGCGTTTCCGTTTTCAGAGAAGGCAAGTTCAGCCGTCAGATCTATGGTGTCTTCGGTGACAGTTGAGGGTTTGAAGGCCAGTGAGACACGGTCGTTGAGGATGTCTGTCAGCTGTTGTCTTGAGTATTTTTCTAGGCTTATTATGTTAGTCTGTAGGGTGCTTCTTGTGCTCGCGTCCAGTCGTTCAATTTCTTTCAGGTTTCTAAGGACGCATATGAGCGAGAGCCTCTGAGGCTTGTTCTGTCTTGTCTCCTGCAACCGAGTCAACTTGTAAACTGCTTCTGAGCCTTCCTTCTCAACCAAGCTGCCAAACT
>JALHSY010000028.1 GCA_022865455.1 Candidatus Bathyarchaeota archaeon | reverse complement strand
CCCAACCTGTCCCAGAGAATCTTTGCCGCTAAACCTCTGCCGCCGACATAGTCTTTCAGAACGTCATCTTTAAGCCGCACTTGCCTAGTCCTTTCGGTTGAAAGATCAACTTCAAGCAACTTTCCAGCGTAACCTAGAATCATATGAACTCTTCTCCTTTCTCTCCGTAGAATTTTGCAGCCAAGTCCCGCGTGACCTCTTCGGGCTTGCGTGCATAAAGCTTGTACGACATGTCTCTTCTAGGAACCTTCGTCAGCACGTCATATCCGCCCTCGTGACAGACCTTGACGCACTGGGGGATACCTTTGCACAGGTCGCAAATCACGATTTTGTTCTTCAACGGATGAAGGTGCGGTATTCTACCCGGGCAGGCGTTAATGCATTTTCCGCAGGCCGTGCACGCTTTGGCATTGACCAGAACTGCACCAGTTTTGTTGCTTATTGACAATGCCTTGAACAGGCATGCTTTTACGCAAGGGTAGTCTTCGCACTGGGCGCAGAGATGTGGAAATTCCAGGCCCGGAACAAGCATGAAGACTCTCACCCTTGACGCCTCTGGCCATACGCGGTTTTCGTGGGCGAGTGAGCATGCAATCTCACATTTTCTGCATCCGCTGCATCTTGAAAGCTCTCTCGCGATCCAGATCGCTTCCTTTTTTGCTGGCAATTCCAAGTTCCTCTCAAAACGTTGTAGGTTTCCCTTAGGTTTTCTTCAATTTAAATGTGGTGTTGATCACGATAATGCCTTTAAGTGCGGCTTGACAAACTGGATTAAGAGTGGTAGAAAGCTTGTAGGTCGGAATTCCTGAATTGGCATTGTTGTATGAACTATTGAGCGTTCTAGCGACTTCGTTCATCTTGAACCTAATCCCATTTGCTGGCCCGTCAAACCTCCTAATCGCTTCCAACGCTGCATTACTTGTCGATTCTGACCCGTTCACTATAGGGTTTCTCGTAGCTTTGGGGTCAGCCACAGCCAAGTTCATTCATTACATAGTCACCTTTTTCATCAGCGGGCACATAGGCAAAGAACGTAAAGAACGCCTTGAGGCTGCGAAATTGAAGTTTGGGCGTTGGGCTCCCTTGGCGCTTTTTGTGGTTGCTGCCACTCCGCTTCCCGATGAGCCTGTCGTTATACCCTTGGGCCTTTTGAAGTACAATCCTGTCAAGTTTTTCTCGGCGTACTTTTTGGGCAAGCTGTCGATAACCATTGTTGGAGCTTATTTAGGACAGGTCAGCGAGGGATTTTTTGCTACGTTCATAAGTCAAGAGCTTTTGATAGTCATCTCGATCGTCTTCACGATAATCCTCACCATAGTGTTGCTGGAAGTCGACCTGGTCAAGTTCGCAGAAAAGGTTCTAAAGAGAAAAATTGGTTGAATTGGTGTCCGCCGACTAGGGAATGCGCCCTTTTCGTGCAAGTTGCCGAGCGTGAAAGATTTAACTCATCTTAAGTACATTAATGCACAAGACCTTGGAGTCTGATGAGCGGTAGGAGCAGCGGCTGAGCTTGAGGGTTATTGCTGATTTGCACATTCATAGTCGGTACAGTCGTGCGACGAGCGAGAGAATGTGCGTTGAGGAGATAGCACGTTTCGCAAAGATCAAGGGCTTGAACCTTGTGGGCACTGGAGATTTCACACATCCAAGGTGGCTTGCGGAACTTAAGGAATCTCTCGTTCCAGACTCGGACACGTGCCTATACAGGGTTGCGAAGACTCCTGATTTGCCTGTTCTTTTCATGGTTACTACGGAAGTATGCACGATATTCACATTCGAAAATGAGATCAAGAAGGTCCACCATGTCATCCTGACCCCAAGCTTTGAAACAGCAGCTCAAATCAACGACCGATTATCAAAATACGGTAGTCTTGCATCAGACGGCAGACCAACATTGAACATGAGTGCACCGCATTTGGTCGAAGAGGTGATGGAAGCTTCAAGTGAAAACATGGTCTTCCCTGCGCATGCATGGACGCCTTGGTTCAGCATTTTCGGTGCCTTCAGCGGCTTTGACAGCGTTGAAGACTGTTATCAGGATATGACGAAGCACATTTACGCTTTGGAGACTGGTCTGTCCTCGGACCCGCCTATGAACTGGCGTTTGAGCAAGCTGGACAGGTTTGCTCTCGTTTCGAACAGTGACAGTCACAGTTTCTGGCCTTGGCGCATCGGGAGAGAGGCCAACGTGTTTGAGCTGGAAAGGCCAAGCTACTTCGAAGTTGTCGACACAATTCGGCGGAAAGACACGGAACGATTCAAGTTCACGATTGAAACTGACCCAGCTTACGGCAAATATCATTGGACCGGCCACAGAAACTGTCACGTATCGCTTCCAGCGAAAGAAGCTATCAAGCTTGGAAACATCTGTCCCATCTGCCGCAGAAAACTGACCAAGGGCGTCGAGCAACGGGTTGAGGAACTGGCTGACAGACCACTTGACTTCAAACCACAAGGCGTGGTGGATTTTGTGCGCTTGTTGCCACTTTCCGAAATCATTTCAACTGTCTTGCGTGTTGATTCTCCGTCCACCCAGAAGGTGTGGAGCATTTACAACTCGCTGATTGAGAGAGTCGGTGACGAATACGCTGTGCTTATTGACGCGTCTAAGGAAACCTTAGTCTCTGTTGCTGATGAACAGATAGCGGAAGCTATAGTCAGAGTTCGAGGAGGGAACGTCCGAATTGCGCCGGGATATGATGGAGTTTACGGACAGATTGCCATTTTCGAAGACCAGTTCGGCGAGAAGGTTAGTCCTCAAAGAGTCCAACAGTTGAATCTTTCCGACTTTATGTGAATGGTTTTTTTGCATGGTCTAGGTGTATATGTGTTAAACAAATCTACGGCAAGACTTATTAAGTCGCAATATACACGATATACATCCGGAAGGCAAAGACAATGGAAAACATAATACAACAAGCAACCAACAAAAGCGACGCTAAAATCGAAAGAATTATCGACCGAGTCCTGAGACAAGTGTTCGGAGAAGAAGCGACGCTTCTGATTTACAGGCATTTAGAAAGCAACTATTCACTCAAGAAGGAGGAAGTGGCTGACCGAATTGAGATATTCGCTGCGGGGCTTGAAGACTTTTTGAGATCAGGCGCTTACGTTATTGAACAAAAAATCTTGGAGGACATATACTCAAGCTACGGTTTGCTTCGCAGGATAGAACTGGAAAGGGAACGAGATGAGTTCGACTTCGTCAGCCAGATAAAGTCGCTGCGAAAAACATAAACATTTTTCAGTTTATCAGTCTCGTCCGCACATTTATGAAGAAGACTCTGTCTCTTGCTCTGAAGCAGTCTGCCTCATCGCGGAAACCATAACAATCAATATAAACCCGTTTTAATTAAAATCCCATCCGAAAGTTGCTGGAAGAGGAGACTTCTTGAAAGACATTCTAAGCAGGGTAGTTAGCTTTGCTGCGCAGAAGCATGAAGCAGAATATGCCGAAGTCCGTGCGCAGCGGCTCTTCAAAACTATGCTCACCGTCAAAGAGGGTCGTGTAGAAGCAGCTGAGCAGGGAATTGAAAACGGAGCTGCGCTGCGAGTTCTCGTTAGGGGCGCTTGGGGCTTCGCGTCTGTCGGCGCTTTAGATGCTGAAACTTTGATTGATGCGGTCTCAGACGCGTGCAAGATGGCAAAGGCTGCAAGTTCAAGAATTAAGACTCCCATAAAACTTGTAGAAGCCAAAGCTGTTGAAGACAAAGTTGTGTTGAAACCGCGGAAGGACCCTTCGAAAGTTCTAGTTGAAGACAAGATTAACACAACATCGAGTTTGAGTAGCACGGTGTTAGGCTATGACAACCGCGTTAAGAGCTGCACCATAGACTATCTAGATGTGACCGGGACGACTTTTTTCATGAACAACCAAGGCACATACATCGAGCAGGACAAACTTTACGTTTGGCTGGGAGTGAGCGCCACAGCATTGCAGGCGGACGTTCTCACTTCTAGCCGAGATGCGGTAGGCTCAACGGCAGGGTACGAGGTGTTCGATGTTGAAACTCCAGACACCGTGGGCAAGAGAGTTGCAAAACGAGCCGTTGACCAATTGCGGGCAAAACCTCCTAAGGGTGGGACTTTTCCAGTGGTTCTTGCGCCAAACGTTGTTGGCACACTTGTTCACGAAGCTTTCGGACATTTGGCTGAAGCTGACTTCACCCTGTCAGGTTCTGTCTTAGCTGGCAGACTCGGAAAGAAGGTAGCATCTAACCTTGTCACTTTCTACGACGATGGCACGATGGATGGCGCTTTCGGCTCTTTCAAGTATGACGATGAAGGAGTTCCCTCGCAGAGGACGCTGCTTGTAAAGGATGGCGTTGTGACAGGATTGATGCATAATCGTGAAACGGCACATAAACTCGCTGCGAAACCGACAGGCAACGCAAGGGCCAAAGACTTCCGCGTTGAGCCACTCATCCGAATGCGCAATACGATCATGGAGCCGAAGGACCGT
>JALHSY010000174.1 GCA_022865455.1 Candidatus Bathyarchaeota archaeon | reverse complement strand
TTTCGGAACAGGCATGCGCGCTAAGAAAACCTAAAATCGCGAAAGATCTGCTTCCTGGTCTGCATGCAAAAGTTGAAACCGAACAAATCATTTATTGTAGGGATTCCATCCATCAACCGCCAAGCTGTAAAAATTGTTCACGATCTTAATTTCATGTCAATCGAAAGTCGGCTAAGAATGAGATTAGGGCAATTTGATACAATAGGGAACATTGCAGGCGTCTTTGCCATAGGAGATCCTGGAAAAGGTTAATCGAGATCAGTGAACAAACTTGTCTTGGCTCTTTCTTAAAGACCTAACACAAGACGTAGGAAAAGGATTAACGATATACCAATTATCACCGTTCCTACTACATTCTTAGTTTTATATGCAACCAGAAGCGCGATGATTCCAGCGATCAGGTATTCGTTTTGGAAAGAAATGTCCAATTCTCCATTTGGTAATAATAATGCGGGAACTATAATTGTTGTAAAAACCGCGATTGGTACATAGACCATAAACATATTCCATCTCTCAGAGATCTTAAATCTCCTGAATAGCATGGTAAAGGCAAAACGTGTAAAAAATGTCAAAGCAGCTATTCCAATAATCAAACCGATTATTTCCGCTTCCAAATTTCAAGCACACCTCCAACAATTGTTCCGGAAACAGCAGCAAATGGAATGTACCATTTAGTTGGTAGAAATGTGAACCCAACAATGGAAAAGACTCCTGTAATGATGCACACTATTGCGTTTTGCCATGTTTTAATCATAGGCATAAGGATGACAATGAAAGTCGCTGGAAGGGCGAAATCTAATCCCCAAGTTTGAGGATCGCCCAAGAACGATCCTAGAAGACCTCCAACAATTGAAAATGCAGCCCATTCTACGTAAAGACCTAGACTGACGCCTAATTGATAGTATTTGCTTGGTGCGTTTTTTGTAAAATAGGATATTGTCATGGCATATGATTCGTCACTAAGTAGGAAAGATAAAATGCTTTGCCACTTTACATTCCATCGGCGCGTGTAGGGTCCTAGAGAGGCTCCCATCAAAAAATATCTTGAATTGATCACAAAAGTGATGAGAAGAATCAATAAAAATGAGGAGCCAGAAATTAACAATGAGAGGGCGACAAACTGAGCCGCTCCCGCAAACACTAAGACAGACATAAGAGTAAGACTTAGAAGCGAAAGGCCAGCCTTTCTGGCTAAAAGCCCATATGCTATCGCGAACGAAGCCACTCCTAGAAACAGTGGGGCAATAGCCTTAAGTCCATCTAAGAATTCTCTAGGCAGTTTAGGATTTTTCAACGCAGGTCGCTTCTAACAGTCGGAATAGAAAATAACTGTAACTACCGAATAACGCTTCTGCCGTCAATTGCCGCCTATTTTGCATCTAACAACTGAGAGAGTAGCATGCTATGCGCTGGCCTTAGTGAGTGTCCTTAAATATCGATAAATTCAAAACCCACGCGAAATAGTTCAGTCCGGACGATTTCACTACTGGAGTCTATTGACGGCTATCTGCTTAGATACAAACGACAAGTTAACGGAGTGCCTGCTGCTTTTGTAAGCGTGTAATCTAAACCTCCTGGATCATAGTCCATCACCACATTAACTATGTTTCCGCCTGTTTTCTTTAGATATGGCGCAGCGAAATGAGAGCACACAAGTATTCCCATAACATTGACATGCATCATTCTTTTCCAATACTCCCAGTCTGGCTTGTCGAAATCGAAAAATGGAGGCGGATGCTTTGCCGCATTATTAACCAACACATCGATTCGCCCGAATCTGTCTATAACTTCTTTTATCATTAATGATACTTCTTTTGGATTGGACACATCAGCCTTAAGTGAAAAGGCATCAACGCCCAAGTTGCGTGCTGTCTTCACCGTTTTCTCTGCTTTTTCGGGAGAAGAAAGGTAGTTCACTGTTATATTTGCGCCTTTCTCTGCAATCAAACGAACAGTTTCGCTTCCTATGCCCCCGCTTGCTCCTGTTATTATTACAGATTTTCCTTCAAAATTCAGTTGACAACTCCGTTTCTACTGAGGCAACAAGGCATAAAATTTTTTGGGCTTTCGAAGAATATAAAAATTTTCACTTTTCCTCTTTCACAGGTCGTGATTTGACCAAGAGCAACTTTTTAACATCATTAAGATCTTGTTCCGATTCTATTTTTATGAAAAGCCAGCGTCCATCGTGAAACTGATGCGTATTCTCAAGATGCCTTCTCACATTTTTGCCAAGATCAAGATCAAAGGCTTTTTCTGCTTCGATTTGCCCAAGAACGATTTGCACAACGAAGCTTTCTGTTCCAGGATACATGGACAATAACGTTTTGCTTCCTCTTCGAAACCGCAATGCCCATCCATAATTTTTTCCATAAAACATGAAATCAACTTTTATCCCATAGTTATCAGCGATAAACCGGGTTAAGTTCTCCCATAACAGTCGTTTAGAGCCGATTGCGGTGAATATTCCTTCAATTGTCGGTTGACGCTCTTTGCTAACGAATGCGCCAATGCTCATATCAGCATGCCCTTCCAAATTGTGCTGCTACGGTTCTTTTAGTTTTTCTCTTATCCATTTAATGAAGCTTTCAGCGAAGATACCTTTATCGTATTTTTCGCATGGATAACTTCTGCAGCTTGAGCATGTGATCAGCTTGTCGTCTTTGGCGCACAGGTAAATGTCACAGAACGTTTTTTCTTGAGCCTTAGCTTTTTCAGTTTCTTTTGAGCAGCCTAAACATTTATTCTTCTTGTAAAGGATGCAGTTACCGCAGTAATAGTTGCAAGGTGCCAACAAAGCCAAATTCATCCATTTTCCCTCCGCTACTAATTTAAAGAGACTCTATATTTATCGATTGTACCGTCAAATGACGGCAGAAGCTTAAAATTGCCCATAATGACTATATTCACAATAAGATTAGTTCAGCATTCAGAAGGGCTACCTCATGAATAAAGAAAACAAAGAGTTACTTAGCTATTGCGGATATAGATGCGACCTTTGTCCAGCTCTTCAAGCTACGCAAAAGAACGATTTGGATGCGCTGTCCAAACTCGGCAAAGAATGGGAACAATTATTCGGGTTTCACAAAGAACCTGAACAGCTTGAATGTGATGGCTGCACCAGAAGCTCTGGCAGAAGAGTCGAAAAAAACTGTCCTGTTCGACCATGCTGCATGAAAAAAGGATTCAAGACATGTGTAGAATGCAGTGAGTATCCATGCGATCATCTAAGAAAGCGATTCGTTGACAGGACTGAAGTTGAAAAAGAACTGGGTCGCCGAATTCCAGATGAGATATATGTGAAGTATGTACAACCATTCGAGAGTAAAGCGCGACTTGATAAAATATCTAAAAAGCTGAGCAAATAACAAGCGTTTCAGTGCTTGCATACTTATTTCATGGGAAATTTTAGTTATTCTAGCGGCATATGACGCCTCAACCAATAAATAGACAGAAAACAAATTTTTTCTCATGCCACTGTTAAGTTGTATTCAAAGTATCGCACGATTGCCCTTTCGGCAACATTTCAAGAAAATTTCCATCCATGAAAATGTTTGTTTGGTGTAACCGACATGAAGTTATCGAAGTTATTGTGGATAAGCAAGAAGAATATTTGGCTTATTGGAAGGAATATCCAAAATCGGTGGGATAATTTGGGAGGCGTCTGACCGCCATAAGGTTTACCTATTCACAACGCCTTGTTCATGCATCGTAGAAAACTCCATAGTAAAAAACATTGATGCATTCAACCTTCTTCACATTTCGCCAGTGGTCTTTGAGCATGGATGGGAATATTATCGTGTTATAGCATTCAGGCATGAAAATGTGAAGGGTCTTTTGCAACGGCTCGAGGAGAAAGGTTTTGTGTTTGAGGTTTTGCGCAAAGTTCCCTTTGATGGTTTTGTTGCGAGTTCGTTGACGCTAACGGTGGACGCGTTATTTTCGGATTTAACTGAGAAACAGATGGATGCCTTTTTAACAGCCTATAGCAACGGCTACTACAAGCTGCCGAGGAAAGCCGACGTTACAACCATAGCTAGCAAAGGCGAGTACCGAGAACAACATTTCAAGAACGTTTGAAAAAAGCCGAGAATAAAATCCTTGTGTCTCTGGTTCCCTATATTCAATTATTTAGGCAAGCATCGGAAGAGAAAAGAGAAAGCCTCAAAATAAAGTAAGAAGAACCTACACATGGTTCGCTTCTTTTAAAGTTCGCTGTAATAGGGCTAGATTGCGCAGTCATATGACAGTATAATCCCTATCTGTCTCCCGTTGGTTCTATTTAACATCGGATGTGGTAAAAATGAGAAAGGGAGACATAACAAAAAATCTTTTTTGGCAGAAAAAATACGTCGAAAACTATGCATAAAGGAAGATGTTATGAAATGTTCATGCATTCAAGAAGAAAATGTTCAACTTATTATCCCTGCAAATCATAATTATTGGAAGGAAACCAAACCGCTTTAATAGAAAAAGAGCGAAGGAAGGCCGAAGCCTTAGCGAGAAGACAAACACGTAGCTTTGCTTACTAAAGACGGCCCTTAATTGTCCCCTTTTTTATGATTTGCGGAATAATCAACTTCAGATGCCGTCAAATGACGGCTCAATGAATAAATGAGAGATATTCTTATATTCATAATGCGGAGAGGAATAAGAAATGTTAGAAGAAAGGAAACTTGCCGGTTACTGTGGAATGTACTGCAGTGCTTGCGCCATACATACAGGCGAAATAAAAAAAGCCATCGCACAATTAAGAGAACTTATGGATATATATGAGCTCGCTAGAGTCCAGCAGCTTTTCGGAGGACTCGAAGAGTTTCCACAATTTTTGAAAGTTTTAGGAGACTTGGAGGCCATGTTTGGAGCATGCGTTGGGTGCAAAGCGGGTGGCGGTTGGCCCAATTGCTTTATGAGAAAATGTTGCGTAGAAAAAAGCCTCGAGTCCTGTTACGAGTGTGATAAAATGCCTTGCCAAGAACTGCTTAGATTTCAAAAGAGACATTTCTTATATCCCGCGCCACACTACTCGAAAGGGTTCTAGGACGCAAAAAGACAAGTGATAAAAAAAAATAATTGGCATGTGAGCACATATTCTCGAGAAGGGTAAAACTCGTTACAACTATTTGGAGACACGCAAATTGGAAGCTGAGCCTTTTGAAAATGTAAAAAATCAAATTGGCTTCTGCGGAATCTGGTGCGGCAGTTGCGCAGCTGGTAACAGCGCCATACAAGAACTGGCAAGAAAATTTGAAGAAATCGTCAAAAAATACGAGCTGGAAAAGTGGGTCCCAAAAGAGTTCGATTTCAACGAATTTATGAAAGGACTTGCCTGCACACAAGCCATGCCTCTATGTCTAGGATGCCAAAAAGGCGGTGGACCCCCAACTTGCCAAGTTAGAATCTGTGCTCTAAGTAAGGGCATGAGTGACTGCAGCCAATGCAGCCAGCTTATGGAATGTAAGAGTTTTGAATTGTTAAAAGAAAATTATCCCAAAATAAAAGAAGACCTAAAGAAAATTGCAGGCGTGGATCGAAAAGGACTCATTGAGAAATGGACTAGTGAACTGAGAACAAAGTGGCCTCATTGCATTTTGTCCTGCGCATCCGTCAAATAGATGAAACAAATCTGACAATAGAGATATCTAACGAAGGCTTTATTGTTAATTCTGCAAGGCGGATACGGTGAAGCTTTATGTAATGCCAATCTTGTTGCGTTTTTAGTACGCCCAAATCCGCTGCTCTTTTTCTCTGTTCAAAATCTTTTATGAGAATGAATTCCCATTCCCTCAGATGATTGTGCGAAGGAGCTTTCAGTCCTGCCTCTAAAACTCTTAGAAGCTTTTCTTCTTCTACGGGTCTTGATTGAAATTCCCTTACGCCGCGCCTTCCACTTTTTGTGTTGAGTTTGTAGCCATGCTTGTGTTCCCATAGTTTTTCGTGCAAAGAGGTTTTGGACATGATATCCTGCCAAGCACTCGAGTCTGTCGTCTGGGACGAAGCTGCTTAGTTTGCTGCACGGAAAGTCGTTGCAGAAACCGCAGTGTTCGATACTCTTGCTTAGGCAGCATTTGACGAAGTGGCAGTTCATGTGGTTGTCTGGAATGCAGCCTCGACAATCGTCGGGATAGTTTGGGCACTTGCCGCAATAGTCGCCGCAGAAACCCGCTTCAAACAGATTCATTTCCACTTCTGCCTGTTCGGATGCTTCGCGTTTGCTGCTCATTTTCTTGGCGCGCCTTGTTTTTGAATGGCGCACGCAACACCTAGGAAGCTGGAATCCTGCATTAGGTTTGATCTCAATGATCTCTTCCGGACAAGCCAGAACGCAGAGACCGCATCCGAAGCATTTGCTTTCAAAGAACTTGAGTTGCCGGTTTTCAAGTTTCCGAGCACCAAAAATGCAGACGTCAATGCATCTTCCGCAGTTTTTGCATGCGTCAAAGTCAGTGACAGACAAATAACCGGAACAAGTAAGAGCTCTGTCGCTGCCGAATTTTAGCAGCCCCCTAATGAAAACGCATGCTTTGTCATCGCAGTTGCACATCACATGCGTTGGGTATCGCATTGCAGGATTGTCAATGGTATGCACAAGCCCGTTCTCTGATGCTTGCTTGAGAATTTCTTGAGCTTCCCTCTGAGTGAGTTCCCTACCCTGATTTCGTTTTCGATGGAACTCCGCGCTTTCATCGAGAAAAAGGCAGACGTTCAATGGCTTATCAAATCGTCGCATAGTTTTTCTGCAAATGCAGTCCATCACAACTATCTTCCTTGATTGCGCAAGGATTTCTGACGCTTTGGAGTAAGGAATTACAAAGTGAGGCAGAGATTTCTTAAGGGCTTCTTCGGCTGGAACCACTTTGAAGACAGCATATTGGCTCTCATTGAATAGCTCTAGATATCCATCCATGAATGCCTTCTGGAAGGGTTTTCTCTGCTCTGGCGTCAACTGATCGAATTTTTCTTGGATGAATTGACGCAACATCACTTTGAAGTCTACTGCTTTATAATAAGTCGCTCTCTTCTTTGTTCTTTCTACAAATCCACGGAAGAATAAAGAATCAAGAACAGCGTCAACTTCCTCCATTTTCAAGCCTGTTCTTATGGAAATTTCCGAAGCAGTTACATACTTTACCGTCTGAAGAAGTATCTCAGTTTCTGTCAGATCAAAAATCAAATGAATATGCTTCCATAGGCTTCTTGGAAAATCGAGTTCTCTGGCGAGTTTCTTATACATACTCATTCCATTTTCACTCTAAGCTCTGTTACGGATTCAATTGTCACATCCGCAGCTTGCTGCAAAATCTCTTTGGATGTGAAACCTGTTGAGACACCAATGCATTTCTTCACTTTAGCGTTCGTTCCCATTGTGATATCACTCAGAGAGTCACCCACAACCACAGCCTCGTTAGGTGCACAAGCAGTTTGCTTGCATGCTTCTAATACCATGTCAGGAGCAGGTTTGGAGTTTTCTACGTCATCCCCGCCAATAATCACATCAAAGAGATGCGCTACACCAAGGAATCTTAATGCTTCTTCGGCTCTCTTATGAGCGTCTGTCGTAGCAACAGCCAGTTTTAATCCACCGGACTTCAATAGTTTCAGCGTTTCAGCTACCCCCTCAAGCAGAACACATCCATAAGAAGGCTTCAGGCACTCATCTGCATAATCATATGCGTCTTGAGCTATTTTTTTTGCCGCACTCCAGGATTGGCCGCACTGATATATTACTGATGCAGCAATCAGTATTTCTTCTCTCTGAGGCGCAGTTGCTAGCGGACCGTTATGATCAACTTGTTCGTTTTTTAGGTCGGTTCCGACAGCCTTTTCCCACAAATCAGCTACCTGCCGTCCGACCTTGTCACAGAGGCACTGCAATCGGGCTTTCGCCAAACTCAGAAGAAATAGTTCTTGATCAACAAGTGTTCCGTTTTTGTCAAAAACGATTAAGCAGCACTCAATTTCTGCGTTTCCTGCAACTATTTTTGGCATACCATTTCCCCTATACTCTGCCTAAAGGTCTCTGAGGACTGACTAAAGCGTGTTCGAAGTACAGGATCACACTTAAGTATTCTGCAGTCATTTGACGCCCATACCCTTTTGTCTTCTTGAATCATTTTCTTTGAAAGTGAAGCCTCCTGTGTCAGAAGCCAATTTAGTTGGCTGATGCGGCTTCTGGCGCAATATTCCCTCTGCACCAAAACTGTGAAACATAAAGACAAAGGGTTTTGGTCGTTAGATAGCGGGAAAACAGCGAAGCTAGGTTTCCGAAATAAGCGGCTCACATCATTTTTTTTAGATAACTCTCGTTGCGATTTCCAGATATCTAAAGGTGGATTCACACTTTAGAGCCTTCTGAGCCCTCCGATTCGGTTCTAGACCCATTCTTGCTCCCGTCACCCAATAACCAGATCTTTTTTCGGGCAAAAAGCCACGAGGGAACATAATCAAATCGTTTTCAACTTTAAAATTCTCAAGAAAGGAAAATGAACGTTTAAACCATGGGTGTTCTCTAGCTGTTCTTGAGCGGCTCATCAAATTTAGCATCAATAGAAAATGTCCAAAGTCCTTCGGCTGTACGCTCGATTTAAAATACCCTGGCAAATGAATGCTCCATCCCATGACGTAGTATTTGCATGGTCCTTTGCGGATTACTCCATAGCCCGGGTGGAGCTTTTGGTACTCTGGTTTGAATATGAACGCTATGATGGTCTCTACTTTTCTTCTTAGTTCAGTGTCGTCCATTATGAAGGGAGAATGCAAGAAAGCGTTGACATCGTGTATCCACGGAAGCTTCACCTCGTCGTTGGGATGTAAATCAGGGTTCAATAGAGGATAATTTCTGAAGCTTTTCTGGAAACCTGGGAACGAGTCTTGCGGTATGTAACACTTTTTAGCCCCTACTGGCAAACACTTCCTGCAGCTAGGACACCTGAATCGCTCTCTGCTCTCTTTCAGCCATGCGGCTGTCTGTCCTGACTTGATCCTTGCCAAGTTTGCTCGAATGTCTACGTTGTCTTCCAAATAGCCTTGAGCCAACTTCTCAAATTTTTCGCAGGATCTGTCGTCAAATTGAGGACATTCGTAGCAGAAGTCGAAACCCTTACTGTTCAAGCATTGAACAATTTTGCAGCCGTTTCCCCAACATTCTGGTGTCAGAACTTGACAACCTTCACATCGAACTTTTTCAGGGGAACATTTAAAATGCTCAGCCACTCCTTTCAAATATTCCCCATCGTCCTTGTAGGCTCGGTATATGCTGCACGCGCCACAATAGAGACCACATCGACCAACCAAGTCTGTTTCTGCCATAGTATTCCTTACTGTCCTTGAAGATGAAAAGCAGCAAATAGAAGCTTTTAGTCGTCATGTGGCTTAGGCATTTATGTATTTGCTACAACGCGGATAGACTACGCCGTAGCGATCTTTAGACTATTCCTCTTCTCCTCTGGAGCCTGTCTGAACAGTTGCAGGTATGGAATTAGAGATGCGATGAGCTTGTTTTCAGCCTTTTTCAGATGTTCTTGAAACGTTGTTCTGGGCAGTCGTTTCCTGCCTGCTATTGTCCCAATATTAGCTTTTCTTGGCAACCTATAGTAGCCATATTTGTAAGCAGTCATTAAGGCGTCCGCCTGCTTTTCAGTAAGGCCCGAGAACAGCGCATCGGCTGTCAGCGTAAGAGAACTCGCGAGAAAGCCGTCAAATGGTACCTTCCGCAGGATTTCAAAGACAAATCCCCTATCTTCGAGCTTTTCGAGAAATCTGTTCAAATCTCTGTGTTGGAAGGCCACTATACGGTAATACTCCCAGCCTCCCTCGTAAACTGCTGGCGAAATATGCAGAAGATTGAATGTGTCAATGTTTTTGCCCACAGAATTCTCCAATCTGCAAGTGCACTCTTTTATGATCATGTGAACCTTAGTTCCATCAAATGATTCGTCAACAATTCTGCCAATCTTGGATAGTTCACGCCGGGCGGCAGAATATTCTTCTGGATTTTCAGTGGCAATCTCGATGGCTTCATGCTCA
>JALHSY010000173.1 GCA_022865455.1 Candidatus Bathyarchaeota archaeon | reverse complement strand
TGCGCATTTAACGTCTTCCTGTTCGCCAAAACCGTAGTCAAACTTTCCTGTGCTTTTTCCGACGCCTCGAAAATCGAACATGAGCGAAACAAATCCGCTTCTACACGCGGTTTCAGCCAGTCGAGCGTAGAGTCTTAAGCCTCCTGAACCTCTGGCGTTAAGGCCATGACAGACGAGCAGCGCGGGAGCGGGGATAGCGTCTGGAATGTACAGTTTGCCGTAGAGTCTTGCTTCTCCACTTTGGATTGATGTTTCCTGAGTCTTCACAGGCGACCTGTCCGTAGAAAGTATTATTACTTGTTAGCTTGGATATTTAAAAATAGGGTCAGGATTATGCCGAGAAAAAAGAAAATTGAAAAAGAGGCAGCTCAGCCTTCTGAACACCTTGAGAAGCCGTGGTATAGGTTTTGGCCTGAAGGAGTTCCAAAACACATTAATTATCCCGAGATTCCGCTTTCCGATCTTTTGAAGAACACGGCTGAAAGCAATCCAAACCATGTGGCGATTGTTTACTTTGACAGGGAAATGACGTACGGGGAGCTGAATCTTGCCTCTGACAAGTTCGCAACCGCACTCGCTGACTTGGGCGTGAAGAAGGGTGACAAGGTTGCGTTTTTCCTGCCGAACATTCCGCAGTTCGTGATTTCGTATTACGGCGCTATAAGAATCGGAGCCATCGAGACGGCCATAAGCCCGCTGTACAAGGAGCGCGAGGTTGAGCATCAGCTGAACGATTCTGAAGCTGAAACAATAGTTGTTTTGGACTTGCTGTATCCGATTCTGGAGAAGGTTTTGGACAGGACTAGGGTGAAGAGAATAATCGTTACAGGTTTGAAGGAGTATATGCCGCCCGCCAAGGCGTTTCTGGGGTCTTTGCTGAAGAAAATTCCTTCGCACAAGGTTGAACGTAAACCGAACATCCACTTCTTTCAAGAGCTGCTTAGCAAGTATGGCGCGAACCCGCCGAAGGTTGATATCAACCCGAACGAAGACCTTGTGGCTCTGCAATACACGGGCGGAACCACGGGAATTTCGAAGGGGGCCATGCTGACGCATATGAACCTCGTTTCTAACGCTGTCGCCTGTGAGGCTTGGCTCAGAGGCACGAAGGGCCACGAAACCTTCCTTACAGTGTTGCCGCTGTTCCACATCCTAGGCATGACGACAGGAATGAACGCGCCTATATTATTGGCTGGAAAAATGGTGATTCTGCCAAGGTTTGACGTAGTGAGCACTTTCCAAGCCATCCAGAAACACAGGGTCACGGTATTCTGCTGCGTACCGACGATGTATGCGATGCTGCTGGCTCATCCAGACTTGAAGAAGTACGATTTGAAGTCGATTCGCTTCTGCATTTCAGGTTCAGCCCCGCTTCCACCTGAGGTTCAGAAGAAGTGGATGGAAATAGCAGGAGGAGTTCTAGTTGAAGGTTATGGACTTACAGAGTCTTCCCCCGTCACTCATTGCAACCCGCTGGACAAGTCAATGAAAACCGTTAACGTGGGCTCTATCGGCCTGCCTTGGCCAGACACAGACGCAAAGATTATGGACGTTGAAACCGGCGAGAAGGAGCTAGGCGTGAACGAGGATGGCGAGCTTGTGGTTAAAGGTCCGCAGGTCATGAAGGGTTACTGGAAGATGCCTGAAGAGTCAGCGGCTGTTCTTCGAAACGGGTGGCTCTACACCGGCGACGTTGCGAAGATGGACGTGGACGGGTACTTCTACATCACTGACAGGAAGAAGGACTTGATCAAGTACAAGGGCTACAGCGTCTACCCGAGAGAGATTGAAGACGTGATCTACGAGCATCCAGCCGTGAAGATATGTGCAGTCATTGGTAAGCCAGATCCAGTGGCAAGTGAGATACCGAAGGCTTTCGTCGTGCTGAAAGAGGGAAAAACGGCCACTGAGGAAGAGATTAAGCAGTTTGTGAACAGCAAGGTGGCACCGTACAAGGCAGTCAGAGAAGTTGAGTTTCGAACCGAGTTGCCAATGACTCTGGTGGGCAAAGTGCTCAGAAGAGTGTTGCAAGAAGAAGAGAGACAAAAAGCAGCAAAGACATAATGCAGGTTTTCTTCTCTTTTTCCTTACTCTGAACGCCTTCTTCTGTGAACTGCAACTGCGAGCAGCGTTGCCATCAAGAACAGAGGGATGGCTATTAATGATGCAAACTCTGGGACTGCTTCTGTGCCTTCGATTTCGATGTTGTGAATGCAGTAAGTGTAGGTGATGTAGAAGGCATAGTGAGTGTCATTATATGTTTTAATGTAGCCAACGCCTTCAGTCAGTTGAACAGTGTCCTTGTACAGTGTGAAATCGCCCCAGAGCAGACCCTTAGGAAATGTGACATTGCAGTACCCTGGCTTGCCGGGAGGTCCGGTCACGCGGAAGCTGATTTGCATCAGTGACCCGTTAAAAATGAATTCAGATATTGAGGAATTGGTTGCCATGGTGACGTCGAAAGCATATCCGTCGCCGACAGAGAAAACCGCAGGCCACATATTAGTCGCTGTCATCTTCTCTGACAAGGACATGTTCAAGTAATAGCACACAGAATCTACCATATATGATTGCTCGGAGCGGAAGTCATATTCGCACAAGAAACCGGTCTTCTTGTCCCAGTAGAAGCTCATGTTCATGGTGCCGTACTGTGTTGCGTTGAGCATTAAGGCGTAAGTAACGTTTGCATGGTTCACTTCCCTGTCCGCACCAGCATAACTTTGTATGAGGGTTTCGTTTAC
>JALHSY010000172.1 GCA_022865455.1 Candidatus Bathyarchaeota archaeon | reverse complement strand
TCGAAAGCGGGCGCAGAACTGTTATGCCAAGCCTATTCTGAAACCTACGGCCTGCCAGTGATCATAACAAGATCCTCAAACAATTATGGCCCGTACCAGCATCCCGAAAAGCTGATTCCTAAAACCATAATCTATGCCTTGCTAAATAAGCCAATACCAGTTTATGGAACAGGAGAAAACGTCAGAGACTGGATCTACGTGGAGGACAATTGCGAAGCCATAGACCTGGTTCTGCAGAAGAGCGAGGCTGGAGAAATCTACAACATAGCCGCAAACCAAGAGCTGAAAAACCTTCAAGTTGTGAAGACAGTACTGAAACTCGCCAAAAAGCCGGAGAGCCTAATAGAATTCGTCAAGGACAGAATCGGGCATGACCTAAGGTATTCGTTGAACACTGAAAGAATAAGAGAGCTTGGTTGGAGACCAAGAACCACCTTTGAAGTAGGCATAAAGAAAACAGTCGAATGGTACAAAACGCACACTGAATGGTGGAAGCCGATACTAGAAAAGGAGCAAATAGATTTCCACAGAAAATCTCGATAAGACCACCCGCCCATATTCAACAGCAATTTTTGCAGGAGCCTTGTGTTCCATAATTGGCTCGGAAAGCTGTGAAGAGGTTTTATATCAAAGAAGAATCTTTCAGATAAGAAGACAGATGGAGCCAACTTTGATAGAACTAAGGATTGACGTTGATTACCCTTATCCCTCAAGGATCAGAAGCTTCATCTACACAGCTTTTGGCATCAAAGTGGGAAAGGACTTCCTCAGAAACTCCAAGATAGTTGCAAGAATGATCAATGAATCAGCAAAAGAAGTCAAAGCATACTGGTTTTTCACTCCCAAAACGATTCCTGACGAGGAATTGCTTGGATTGCTTGATGAAACCAAGCATGAAATAGGTCTTCACATTGCAAATGATCCCTACAGAGAATTGAAACTGCTGAGGGACTCAACTAGGAGAAAGATACGCTATTACACCATTCATGGGACTTCCCGTCCACTTACAAGAATGATATGGAAGCGATTCAAGGCGAAAAAGCCAAATATACCCGACAACTATCCATTGCAGTCATTCTACCAGTTCCCAACATCGGGCTTAGACATCATATGCCACATCTACACCACTGAACAGTCAATCAGGATGGCAAGCAGATGCATCTCAGAGGGAAATGTTCTGCATTTCCATCCTATCTGGCTTTTTCAAAGAGGAAGAATAAACCACAGAGGACCGTTCTATGAAACACTGAAGAGAATCCTCGGCGTGGACAACGAGCTTGACACGTTGGTGATCCAAAAGAAACTCTTTTTCAAAATTGTGCACGACGCAAGAGAATATGAAAAGGATGTTATTCCGAATAGGGAGCTAACCGACAAACTCAAGGAAAGAGGAGTCGATGTATTCACTTTTATTGAGCGGAAATGGTCTCATCCGCTCGTGACTCCTCCGAGGTCTTGGAGAAAGGCAAACGATAACATTGCGCTCCTTCATGTTGGAACCTACAGTGAATGGTGGAAAAACATAGGTAAGAAGACACGAAACATGATTCGAAAAGCAGAGAAGAATGGAATAAAAACAACAGTTACCGAACCAAACGAGGAATTGGCAGAGGGAATATGGAAAATCTACAATGAAACACCAATAAGACAAGGAAGAGGCTTTCCCCATTACGGAACAAAACTGAGAGACGTTGTACAGAGCGTCCTCTCGCCACAAAACTGCACCTACATAGGAGCATATCTGCAGAATGAGCTTGCAGGGTTCATACTGCTCGTTCATGGCGATCACATAACGCTAATATCACAAATACTCTCGCTGCAAAAATACTGGGACAAGGCGGTGAACAATGCTTTGATAGCAAAGGCAATTGAGGTTTGTGCAAACAGACATGAAGAATGGATCATGTATGGGAGAATTGGAAACCATCCTACTCTAGACATTTTCAAGCAGAACAATGGATTCACTCGATTCCAACTTGCAAGATACTACATACCACTAACCAAAAAGGGAAAAATCGCAACGAGGTTAGGACTGCACAGAGACGTGAAAGATGCCTTACCACAGTCGATAAAATATCAACTGATTCCAGTCTACAACTGGATAAGCAGAACCAAGACAAGGATTAAACCCCAGAGGCAGAAGCTAGCGCCCTAGCTTGTATAGCGACCTTGAGTGGGAGCCGACACAAGATAAATTACGGCCTTAGGATTATTCACCACTGAAACAGCAAAGGTGACTCTTTGACAGGGAAGCAAATCAGAATGCACTACTCGGGATTCATAATTTTCGCTTCCAAACTGATCACCCTCATAACAGGCATCACCTTCACCCTCATGGTGGCAAATTCGCTGTCGCAGAATGAGTATGGAATCTGGGGAATTTTCAATGTCACCATAATTCCGAACTTCACAGTATTATCATCAGCAGTCTCGTTCTGGGCAATGCGTTTTGTTGCCAGAGAAAAGGAAGGAGCAACCAAAACAGGAATAATCGCGAACATGACTCTGGCCTTGATAGTCACACTTGTTTACCTGGCATTGCTGCCTGTGATCACAACAGCATTTGGATTGGGAAACTACGTACTGATCTACGTAGTCGCCGCAGCGCAGGTAATTGAGACTTACTTGATATCCGTGTTGGAAGCATGTTTGCAAGCTCAGCAACCGCACTTCGTGGGGTACGGTCTGCTCGTTGGCGAGGTGTGCAAAGTATTGCTAGCTTACGTCCTCATACTACAACTGGGGTTGGCACTCCCAGGAGTGGTTCTAAGCATTGTCATAGCATTCGCCGTCAAAATAGCCTTCTATCTCAGGTCAGTAATGCTAGAGTTGCGACAGAAAGCAGTGCTAGGCTACATGAAAGAGTGGCTGAAGGGCTCAGCATTTAACATATACAACATCATAGGAGACAGAATTGCATCAATCATATTTGTCATGCTCACCATTTATGGACTTGAGATAGGAACAGGTTACTACTATGCTGCCCTGCAAATCGCGAACATAATAATGTACTCTGCCTTTCTGGCTTTTGCATTACAACCGAAGCTTTTGGCTGAAAACAACATAGACGAAGCAACTGTCTCGCTGAAACTGGTTCTAATGTTCGCCGTTCCCATGACTGCCGGAGTCATAGCCATACCCAGTTCCTACCTGATGTTCTTGAAAGAGAGCATGGAATACGTTCCTGCCACCCCTGTTCTAGTAATATTAGCATTCGACGCGCTAATCATGACGATTTCATCGATTTTCACCTACGTGCTTTATGGAATCGAAAAAGTAGATGAGAAAGCAGAAATACCGTTCAGACAGGTCATAAGAAGCCGGCTGTTCATTGCCTTTTCTCTGCCCTACGCTCACTCGATAATAACCCTGCCTACGGCTTTCTACGCTCTTAACTTTCTCGCGAATAACAACCCGCAACTGGTAGCGACTTACGTAACGGCAATCAACGCCGTTGGACACTTGGCCATGTTTATAGTTCTGTACAGCGTTTTGCGGAAGGCCGTCAAGGTTAAGATTCCGTGGAAAAGCATAGGAAAGTATGTTGCTGCTTCGTCGGTCATGGCATTCGTCCTGTTTCTGGCCCAGCCGGCAAGAAGGTCTACAACGTTGATAGTGACGGCTGTGGGCTCAATGATTTACCTAGGGTTATTGCTTGCGCTTGACAAGGAAACGAGAGCGCTAGCACGCATGATATGGCAAGTAGGAACAGACAAGCTCGGGAGAAAAACGAGAACTTAGACGTCTCTCTTCCACAGCTCAAGAAAGAGCGCTTTCAAGGCCTTGACGAAGGCGTCGTAGTTTGTCCACAGCGCTGCTATTCTCTTTTTCTCGTTGTTCTTCCTTATCAGCAGAAGCAGCTGCTCATTGTCTATTAGTAAGAATGTTGGCAACCCGTCAACGTCAGAAAGCGAGTACTTGGCCTTTTTCAGTTTCAGCTTCTCGATGAAGAAGCAACTTTTGGGAGAATAGTTTGTTAGGAGTTGGACGTCTATGTTCTTTCTTGATATTTTTTCAAGCTTGTCCAAGAGACTTGAATGGTAGAAGTTTGCAATGTCCTGCTCCGAAGTGAAGACCATGACTTCCCTCTGGGCACAGTTGAGTATTTCATCAGCCTTCAAGCTTATCTGCTCTTCACCCTCCAAAACTTGGAAGACTTCCTTTCTTTCCTGCTCTGCCTCAGGCTTCGGAAGCTCACGCCAAAGATCGACCAAACTATCTTTTCTCTTTTCCAGAAGGCTTATCTTCATTTTCTTGGTCTCGATGAGAATTTCTATGGCTCTTTCGAAGGATGTGGCGATGAATTTCAAAGGTTTCTCAAAAACAGACAATATCAGCCCTCTCTTCTCTAGATCGCGCAGAATTCTGTACGTTTCAGTTCTGTGAAGTTCCAAGGACTCAGAAATTTCACTTGCCTTGTGCTCCCCTGTCCTTGCAATGTAAATATAGACTCTTACCTCGTTCTTGGACAATCCAAGCCTCGAAAGAGCCTTTTCAATGGTCTCCAGCGACTTGGAAGGCCCTTTGTCTACTCTTACAAACCGCCACAATCCACTGTTCTCATCATATAATTTCATTATGCTTTCAGGTTTTTCAACGGTTAGTTCCATCGCAGATCCCTTGCAGCCTTGCTCCTCATTCCAAATCGGACACGGAACTCGATTCTGCCCTTCTCCGTATTTTATACTTCTGAATTCAAAATATGAATCAAGAATACACAATTCAAAGCTTTTAAGCAATGGCGGACATAACATTATTCATCAGGCTATTGTCGGGACCTGATGGGGAGAAGGGAAATGCGGAAGGAACTAGAGTCAGCCTTCAACGTAAGGCGCTTTCTCTTGCCGAAAAACAATCACTGGCTGAAAAGAACTGTTTTGGTCTTTGCCTTTGTGCTATTCGACTACTTTTCAACACTGGTCTTCTGCCACGCGCCCCATGAAGAAGCCAATCTATTCGCTAGGGCTTTCATGGAGAATTTCGGCGTGTCTTTCGGCTTGACGCTGTTTGTCGTGATGATGAACCTGCCAATATACATAACCTTGAGCCTAGACTCCCATGTAGTTAAGCTCCCGCTCAAGGCTACCATTGTTGCCGAATTCATCGTTGACCTTGCGTTCGCATGGTTCATCGCCGGATCGCATTTCAACGGAGGCGCAAGCTGGTTCTGGTACGAGTCAGGCTTTGTGCGACAGATCTCTGGTGCCGTCCTGTACTTGGGCCTAGCCTTTCCACTCTTGAAACCTCATAAGCAGCAAGATTGCTGAGCGGTGGTTTGTGCGTATTCGCTTACAACAGACTAACCCTATTATTCCTAGTATCGATTAGTTAGCCTGAGCCAGATTACTGAAGGTTATGAGGGAGAACATTATGTCAGAATCAAATGCAAAATCAGCACCAAAAGAGCAAAGTCAGGTGACTGAGGAAGGCCACTTCCACCCAATACTACTTTCTGATGAAGGCGTCAAGTCTTCAGACGAAAAGGAAAAAACCAGTTCTGAAAGCGAACAGAAACTCCAAGAGATCTTAAGGAACATAAATGATGAAACATTGCAGCTAGGCGATTTTCTGTCAAAAGAGAACATGTTGGTAAACGAGCTCTGCAGATCTCTGACTGAGGTTCTGAAGAAACTTGACGTCTCATTCAACATTCCTCATCAGGACATCCCCTCTGGAAAGAAAGCTAAGAAGGTGATTCTCAACGAACAAGGCCACTTGTCAATCACTGGAGAGGAAGGCGAAGTGAAATCTGCCTTTTTGGCTGAATACTCGCCCGAAGTTGTCCTGGCAGTGTTGTGGGCTGTAATTCCTGAGCTGGCCAAAGTCATATCGCTGTATAGGAAGAGACTGAGCGCAAGGGTTGGCTTCTTTGAAGGAATAAAGAAGGAATTGAAAAACGTTGCCAAAGCCATTGTAGGTAACAGGGACGAAAACTCACAGGCAACAATGGGACAAACGCGAAACGCTGCAAAAGAAACGCCAAAGACTGAAGGAAAGAGCTGACTTGCAGGAGGTTGACTCTTGAACGGCTGCTTGTCTGAAATCCGGACGTTTTATTCACTTAAAGAAATGCGAGAAACTGTAGAAGCCGAGATAGCCCAATACACACTGATGCTTGAGGATTACAGCCAATGGCTTGGAACCCTTTTGAGAAACCCCGAATCATCTAAGAATCAAGAATGGAACAAGAAAGCCGCTGAACTGCAGAAAGTTATGAAAACTGGAAACAGAAAAGGAAGCAAAAGGGAAGAGAAAAAGACTGAAACCACCACGGAATGGGTCCAGTTCAAAGACATATCGCTCTGCTCCGAAGATTTGGGAGAAGCCGAAATGCTTTTTGAAGCAATTGAGGAGCTGAAGACTAAAGTTGACAAGCTTCAGAAAGCCAGAAACTCCATAGTAGACTTAGAACGATATGGTTTGGGAAAGGAGTTACTTTATGTGACCTACATGCATGACGGAGTGCCAGAGAAGATATTCTTTAAAACGAAGAAAGGCGATGTTGCCGAAAAGTTTGAGTTCATGGCTGACTTCTCAATTGCAGAGCAGATTTCTCAGTAAAAAGTTGCGGCTTGGTTTCCGCATGGTTGCATTATGTCTCAGCCGCAATCTTGCTCGCTTCGAAATACAGATTCGGAAATTTCTTCGTGAAATCCCGCAAAGTATAAACTGAGCAGCTGGATTTAAACAGGAAGTCCATCCTCCGACTTTGGGCACCGATCCCTATCAAAGCAATGTTTCCTCCCTGCAGAGTGTTTATGGTTTCAGACAATGCTGCGTCCATATCAGGGTACCCATAAGGCCATCCGTCAGAAATGATGGTAATGAGCCTCAGGTTTTCAGGACGTGGTTTTATGACTTGTCCGGCAAGCGACAGCGCATCTGGCATGAAAGTGGAACCCTCAAATTCCATTCCGCCAATCCGTGATTTCACCTCAGTATTGTATCGTTCTTTGGGGTCCTTAATTATGAAAAATCGATCGTTGAAGGCGTACATTCCCCATGATGTTGGGTCCATTAGAAGCGCATTTGCGGCTTCGCCTAAACTCACGAAGAGTTC
>JALHSY010000027.1 GCA_022865455.1 Candidatus Bathyarchaeota archaeon | reverse complement strand
CTTTCGCTTCCAAGAATATCTCTTTCGAATAGTCTAGAAGGTCGTTTATGATCTTGTTAGCGTACTCAATGTCCCTGTCAATCAGCTCCAGCATCTCCTTCGCCTTGCTGCTTGTCCTTGAAGCCAGCTTCATTTTCAGATAGTACGCGGCCCCAGTGATGCCCGTCAACGGGTTGCGCAAGTCGTGACCAACCATTGCCGCAACTTCTCCGATAGCAGCAAGTCTTTCAGTCTTGATCAACTTGCTCTGAGCTTCAACAAGCTCTTGCGTCCTCTGGTTCACCTTCAGCTCCAGCTGATCTGCGTATTCTCGGATCTGGTCTCTCGCCGTGTTCAGTTCCTGAATCAGCTGAGCATTTTCGATGGCCACAGCGGCCTGATGAATGAAAAGCTCAAGAGGTGCCAGAGCCTCTCTCGTAGGCCGTTTCCCATCCACTGGGTCGTCGATGCTCAGTATTCCCACGATGCGGCCGTCAGCCAAACGAAGCGGGGCATAAAGCAGATCTTGCGGGTCCCAGTCAACCATTTGCTCAGACGAGAGCCTGCTTGAAACCGTGCCTTGTGCGAATTTCTTTCTGACCCATGGGTCACTCCATGGAAGATGGTAGAATTCGCCAACCCTGAATCGTTCAAACTCGGGTCCAAATCGTTCGCGCCAAACCTGTCCAGGCATCCTGTTCGTCCACAGGAACTCCCTTTCTTCATCCGTTAGGCCAGCAGTCACCATGTCCTCCGGATTTGTTAGCTCCATGCTTTGGTTCTTGACGGCACGGATGACCACCCTTTGCCATCCGAGTTGCCTGATTGCCTCAGCAATTTTCTGAAGTCTCTGAGACAAGCGCGTTGTGTGAATCATCTCTGCGGAGCTGTTCATCAATAGGGTCAGTTGACTGTGGCGTTTCTCTATTTCTGCACGTCTTTCCAAGTTGCTGATCGCCGTTGCGGCGTGTGAAGCCAGGACCTCCAATAGCATGACATCTTTGTTATCGAAGGCTCCTCGTTCCTTACTTTCTACATCTAAGACGCCTGCCACTCCGTCTTCGGTTTCGACTGGAACAGCGATTTCTGATCGAACGTGGGGTGCGCCTGAAACATAGTCTTTGTCTTTTCTTACGTCAGGAACTATCACGGGTCTGTGTGTGTTTGCTGCTTTCACACTTATGCCTTTGCCGTTCAGAGGCATTCTCAGTTTCGGCTCGTTGTATCCACGCTGATCTCCGACTCGAAGACTGTCCTTTTCCACTACCATGAAGGCTGCATTCTCAAAACCTAGAGTTTCTTCAATTGCGTCCAATGTCAGTTTGCAGATTTGCTGGATGTTTTGGGCGCGATTTAACTTTCCACCGTAGTAATTCAATGCCGAGAGTCTTTCTTCCAGCTTCTTTCTCTCTGTGACATCTCTGACTATGCCTAACGCATGCCATTTGCCTTTCATTTGAAATCTAGAAACAGAGAGTTCCACGGGACGCTCTGTTCCATCTCTTCTGATGAAGCGCAATTCTACGGTCTTGCCTCTCAGTGCATCCTGCCCTATTTCTTGGAATCTTCTATAACGCTTGGCGAAGTCCGCGTAAAGCGGTTGGTTGCGAAGGAGTGTCTGCAGCTTCTTGCCGACTGCTTCGTCTTCCGTGTAGCCCAGGATTCTCTCGGCAGCAGGGTTCCAATAAACGATTTTCCCATCATTGTCTGTCAGAATTATGGCGTCTCTTGCTGATGTGCTCATCGCTCGGAATTTTTCTTCGCTGTCCCGTAATGCGTCCTCGGCTTTTTTGCGTTCGTTAATGTTTCTGACCACAATCATGTCTGCGGGTTTTCCTTCGTACTCGATCCTTGTCGCGTTGACCTCGCACCGCAGCCTTCTTCCGTCTTTGTTGACTGTCTCGATCTCGTAGGGGGGAACGTCGTGTCCTTTCATTCGCTTGGCAAAATTGGTCTTTGCGATTGCCTTGGTTGCAGGGCTCAGAAGGCTGGTTTTGAAGAGGTTCTTGCCAAGCAACTCTGCTCTTCTGTAGCCTGCGATTCTTCCAACGCGATGAGAAGCTTCAAGTATTCTGCCTTGTTGGTCAAGGATTATTACTGGATCTATCATCAAGTTGAAAAGCGTCTCAAACTTCTTTTTCTCTTTGTTGAGCTTTTCTTGGCTTTTTTTCTGCTCAGTGACATCAACTATTTGAGCTATGCTTTGCATCTTGCCATTGCTATCTCGCATGACTGTTGATGTGTTTTCGATGATTCTTCTTTCACCGTCTTTTCGAACCACCTTGCATTCATACCGTGATGGCGCTCTTTCTCCTCTTTGTCTTCGCAGATAACTGTCTTGGACTAGAGCCTTGCTGTCCTTGTCTAAGAATTTCCTGTAGTCTTTTCCGACTATCTCGTCTCTTGGGCGCCCTAGGATGCGACATATTCCATTGTTAACGTAGATTATTCTGAAATGGTCATCTATTATGCTGATGCTGCTTGGCGAGTTTTCTACAATGGAACGGAATCGTTCTTCACTTTTGCGCAGGGCTTTTTCCATTTCTTTCCTGTCTGTAATGTTCCGCATGATGCCGAGACTTGCGATAGGTTTTCGTCCGTTGAAGCATGGTATTGTTGTAGTTTCCACCGTCAAGATGTTGCCATCTGAGGTTTTGAATTCCAGTTCGTGTCTAGTGGATTTTCGCTTGATTGTGCTCGCAAAGTCTTTGACGGATTGGGCCAAGATTTCTCGCGGGACAACGTCTTTGAACGATTTTCCAACGAGATTCCCTCGTTTAGTCTGGGCTAGTTTCTCTGCTTTGCGGTTTACAGCTACTAGTTTTCCGTTCATGTCCAGAATGTAGACTGCATCGCTAGCCTTTTCGAAGAGACGCTTGAAAGCATTGGCAAGAAGCAAGTCTCTTGGAAAGGATTCGTTTAGACTTCTATCATTATTTCGTCGCATTGAGCCGTCATCCCACCCAGTTTCTTTGTATTGTTTTCTTTCAAGAGACTACGTCTAGCCACTGTTACATATTCAGTGAATGTCAGGTCTTTTGATACATGCCACTTGAATTGTTGGCCCATTTTGGCACGGAGTTGTTTCATGATGGCGATCTCGAGGAAGTTAGCGCCAAGTCCAAAAATATTCTCCACCGCGCCAACGAAAGCCTCAATCTTGTCTGGGATTTCGTGTTTCCTGACGTTGAAGTCTTTGTCAAGGTGAAAATAGATTGCTTCCTTTGAAGATTCTCCCAGAGAAGATAGTCCTTCATCTACGGCTTCAAGGAGAAGTTTTTCGAAATCACGTTTGGGCACTGGTAATTCCTCATGGAACAAGTGGTTATCACGGATTTGGGAATTCTCTGTATTAGAACGTATAAATCGGTTATGAACTTCCGATTTAGATTTGAACTATGACTGCAAAAACCTCTAGCTGTCAAGCGCAAGTTAATCCTTGAAGCAAGTTTGGCCAAGAATCTCTGTGACGTAGTACTTGGAAAGCTGGTCTTGAGTCATTCCAGTCTCTTTTTCTAGCTTGGGCAGAATCT
>JALHSY010000026.1 GCA_022865455.1 Candidatus Bathyarchaeota archaeon | reverse complement strand
TAACATTTTCAATTCTGGGAGCTATCTTGCCTTGACGATGTGGTACCCCGAAGCTTTCCGAAGCCTATTCATAACCGCCAAACCCAACCCCTCAGCAGGCACACCCTCAGCAACAATCACATCCACACCTTCCAAGTCAAATTCCCTCAAAAGCCTAAACAAATTCCGCGCAACAACCGACAAGTCACTCCTACTCCCAAGAGACTTCACAACATCAGCACTGTAACGAGAAACAGTTTCATCCGTAGCCAAAACCCCCACCCTCCTCCCATCCTCTCTGTAAAGCTTAACCAACTCGTCCACCTTAGCCACAACCGCGTCAACCTCACCCTCAACCACAACCACCTCAGCATCAGGCGCATAATGCTTATGCCTCAACCCAGGCGAACGAACCTTCTCCATCCGCAACGCCTTCTCCGCAGTCACAGCAGGATTAAGCTCCACCCTCCCAAGAACCTCCAGCAACACCTCAAACGTCGTCCCACCAGGACGCAAAACCTGCGGCGGATCAACCGTCAAATCCAAAACCGTAGACTCCACACCAACAACCGTCGGACCCGCATCCAAAACCGCGCCAATCCGCCCGCCCAAATCATCCAAGACATGCTCAGCCGAGGTTGGACTAGGTCTGCCAGCAAGATTCGCGCTGGGAGCGGCAATCGGGCAATCGCTTTCCCTGATCAGAGCCAAAGCAACATTGTGCCTAGGCATCCTAACCGCAATCGTGTCCAAACCTGCCACAGTCACATCAGGCACGACATCTGAACGCTTGAAAATCAGTGTCAGCGGACCAGGCCAAAACCTCTCCATAAGCGCCTCAGCCTGAGACGGAACTGTCTCAGCCAGCCTACAAACGTCCTTTACATCGCAAACATGCACTATCGGCGGATTATCAAGCGGACGCTTTTTCGCCTCGAAAAGAGCCAAAACCGCCTCAGCATTCAACGCATTCGCTCCCAAACCGTAAACAGTCTCAGTTGGAAAAGCCACCAAACCGCCCCTCTTGATGAAATCCGCCGCAACATGAATCTTCTCAACATCAGGCTCTTCCGAATCAACCTTCAACACTAAGGTCTTGTTCATCAAGCACTGATAAAGTCAAATCTAACCATTTAAACTTCCTCAAAGACGGAAACGAAAAAAGAAAGGGCGAAACGGCTAGACAACGTAGTAGTCTATGACTTTCTTCATGCTTTTCGGCGCCGCTTGTCTCGCCGCAAGCTGCTTCAAAATGGCAATCACCTGAGGCTGGAAACGCGCAATGTCCGTCAAACTCACCAAACCCACAAGCCTCTTATCATCAACAACAGGCAGCTTCTTGATTTTCATCTTGAACATTAACTTCACCGCCTCCCCCAAATCCATGCTAGGCTCAGCAACAACCAACGGACTCGTCATAATATCCTTCACCATGGTCTTAGCTGCATCCTTCCCATCGGCAACAACCCTCTTCAAAAGATCCCTCTCAGTTATTATCCCCATGGCTTTCCCCTTCCTAACAGAAATCAAACAGCCGATCTCAAATTTGTTCATGACCTCAACCGCCTCTTTAACGGTTGACTCTTCATCTATAGTAATCACTTCTTTAACCATCACATCCTCAACTTTCAGTGACAAGTCACTCTGCTTATCCTCTTTCTTACGTGACAATAGACCACCAATTCCCTAATTCTTCAAACCTCGTATATATAAGATAATGTGCAGAAATTTTCCTTCACAAACCACGCAGTCTGCGTACAGCTGTTTCAACATTCCTGCCAGCAGGAATCTTTGCACGCTCAAACTTCTCCTTGGGCTTGGTAAACGGTCTAGTCGCGTCAACACCCATCTTCGTCGTCAAACCAGTCTCCTGATCAGCTGAAGAGTCCAACGTCGAACCGCGAACATTCTTGACAACAACCAAATCCTCACCCGCCTGAAAACGGGTCGCAATCGCCCACTCCACATCACAAGGATCAAACACGTCAATGTCAGAATCCACAACCACCGCATGCTTCAAACTCGGATGCGCCGCAAACGCCGCCAACAAAACATTCTTCCCATCGCCGTCAACCTGCTTCTCAACCGAAATCACCGCGTGAAGCCACCCACTGCCACCAACTGAAAGATTAACAGCGCACACCTTCGGCACAACCTTTGAAACGCTCTCCCAAATCAACACTTCATGAGGCAAACCCATCAAAAGCCTATGCTCAGCCCCAGAAGGCAAAAGCCCCTCATAAACAAAATCCCTGCGACGCATAACCCCCACAACATCCACAACAGGCTGCCGCCTCTGAACATCATACGTCCCAGTGATATCTACAAACGGCCCCTCAACAACTTCTTTCGAGGCAGAAATCCTGCCCTCCAACACCAACTCGGCCTCCGCTGGAGCACAGGCGTTCACATGTTCGCACTCGACCACCCGAAGACCATTTCCCATCAAGGCGTTCGCTACATCAAACTCGCACATGCCGAAAGGAACAGGCGAAGAAGCAGCCAGCAGCACCGCCGGATGAACTCCGATGGACATTGACACGTCCAAGTCTTTACCCGCCTCTTTTGCCATCCGCCAAAGCTTGAAAAGATGCCGCGGAACCAAACGAATCGCCAAATGATTCTTGTCCAGGACTTCCAGCCGATGCACCGACACGTTCTCAACCTTGCCATCAACGCTCTTCGCGTACACAACAGCCGAAGTAATGTACGGAGCTGCATCTTTCTCGAAATGCGTCAGAAAAGGAAACCTCGAAAGATCAGCTCTCTCAACAACCTCCTTTACTGGACCATCACCAACAGTCTTCGGTTTCTTCGGCGACCCCCAAGCCTCAGTCAACGTCTGATAAAGCCCTTCCTGGCCGATACCCAGTCCAGCACAAATCCGCCTGCGTGTTCCACAGACGTTTGCAATGACCTTCGTGTCATAGCCCTTCACTTTTTCGAAAAGGAGAACTGGGCCTTCCTTGTCGAACTTTTTCATGACAAACGGAATTTCGAAACTTGTGGAAAGCGCATCCTTGACATGTAGAACTTCCTTTTCCTTCTCCATCTGCCTCAGAAAATCTCTGAGACTCATGCCGTGACTCCCTCTTTCTCCGTCGCGGAAACCGTCACCTTTTCAATCAACCTCTTGAAAATCGACTGCGCATGCAGCTCGTCCATCGTCTCTAGGAAGATGGAAACCAACGCAATCTTTCCCTTTTTCGCGGCAACGTACTCTGCAAACATGCGTGCTGAGATTGCGTTTCTGTCACCTAGCAGAACTGAAGACGACGGTGGTGCAAGCAAATCTTTCGGTTTCGGAACAGCAATTGCCAGCGTCCCAAGTTTGTCTTCACTTTCGCTCAGCAACACCAAACACGAATTCTTCGCTTCCACGTACACTGCCAAAAAATGCTTGTTCAGCTCAACTATCTCGTCCTTCACAACTCTTGCCCGTTCCATTGCCAGCGTCTCCACTGCTTATTAATAGCTTCATACACTCACTATTTATCATTTTCAAAAGGCGAAGCAGCAAATGACTGAGAGGCGAGCAGAAAAGATCTTGGAAACACTGCGAAAAACCTTCACAGTGCCAAAGTGGACAAACTCAAAACGAGACCCGTTCCAAACATTGATCGTCACAATAATCTCACAAAACACCGCTGACAGAAACACCGCAAAAGCGTTCGAAAACCTTTCGAAACACTTCAAAATAACCCCTGAAGCACTAGCGAACGCCAAAACAAGTCAAATCGAAAACTGCTTGAAACCGGCTGGCCTCTACCGAAACAAAGCAAAAACAATGAAGCAAGTCTCGAAAATAGTCCTTGAAAAACATCACGGCAACCTTGAATCCATCTTATCAATGCCCTTTGAAGACGCAAGAAAAACACTGATGGAGTTTCCCGGCGTCGGCCCCAAAACCGCAGATGTTGTCCTTCTTTTCAGTGCAAAGAAACCCACGATCCCAGTGGACACTCACGTCGACCGCATCTCAAAACGCTTAGGATTGACACCTGCAAATGGAGACTACGAAACTGTGCGCAAGTCGCTTCAATCACTCTATGACCCAAAAGACTATCTAGCCGTTCATATGCTCCTCATTTCGCACGGCAGAAAGCACTGCAAAGCCAGAAACCCGCTGTGCAAGCAGTGCCCTGTAGACATGCTTTGCCCCTCAAAACATTTGTGGGATGAAAATGACTGAACTGACCACTGAAGTTGCCACCTACTTTCCATACGCTGAGGTGCGGCCTTTTCAAGGCGAATTCATAGAAGCAATTCTCGAGGCTGTAGAAAACGGTCGTTCTGCTCTGATTGAGGGAAGCAACGGTCTAGGAAAAACCATCGCTGCACTGTCCGCCTGCCTCCCGAAAGCTGAAGGAGATGATCTGAAAATACTATACGTTGCACGAACACATCGCCAGCACGATCGCGTGATCGAAGAATTGAAAGCTGTCTCTAGAAAGCTGCGAGTCTCGGGGGTTTCAATTCGCGGGCGCCACGAAATGTGTCCAAACAGCTTTGTAGCAAGATATGCATCGGATGCCCGATCAGTCATGGAAGTCTGTGAGATGCTGAAAGCTAGGGACAGGTGTCCGTACTATCGCAGCATCGAGGAGAGGGAGGAGGAGTACTCTGATCTTAGGCATCGGATCGCTCTTTTCCCGTGTAAGGCTTCAGAGATCCAGAAGATCTGTCGAAGAAAAGGTTTCTGCCCCTATGAGCTTGTGAAGGCTTCTTTGGCCGATGCTAGGGTTATTGCGCTAAGTTATCTTTACGTATTTGACCCCGAAATCCGCAACGTTTTTCTGAAAAGTCTGGACACGCCGATGCAGAACATCATCTTGATTGTCGACGAGGCGCACAACCTTCCTGAAACAGCCGTTGAAATCGCGAGCAGTCGCCTGTCACTCTTCACGCTGGGACAAGCGAAGATTGAGGCCGAGAAATTCCGCTATAAAGACATCGCAGGTTTCGCAGACATTGTCAGGAACGAAGTCGAAAGAGCAACAGAGAAAATCGGGAAAGAGACCTTAGTTTCGCCCGAGTTTCTGCTTGAGCTTGTGCACGAAAAAGCTGGTGTTGACGAGCCTCAGAAATTCTTTCAGCATCTAAATGCGGTTGGCTACTTAATCAAGCGAACATTGCTCGCAGACGGACAATATCCAAGGTCTCACATTCACGCAATGGGCGAGTTTCTGTCTAGGTGGGTCGAGACCACAGGCGACGAGTCATACGTCAACGTGATAAGCAAATACACATCTCGCAAGGGTTTGCCGACAGCAAAACTGGAGATAGTCGCTTTAGACCCTTCGAAAATCACGGCACCGGTCTTCTCATCAGTCCACTCAAGCATACTCATGTCAGGAACACTTCAGCCGCTAGAAGCATACGCGCAGATAACGAAGCTTCCTGAAGACACGGTGAAAAGAGTCGTCCCATCACCCTTTCCCAAAGAACATATTCTCCCGCTTGTAAGTTGTGGCGTCACAACGGCAATGGAGAAAAGGACGCCCGAGATGTACGGCAAGATTATTTCGCGAATAGAAGAGGTTGTCCAAAATACTCCTGCTAACACTGGCATTTTCGCTGCTTCATTCGAGGTTCTTCAGGCCTTATGCAGCAGCGGACTGGAAAAGGCGCTGAAAAGGCCATTTTTCCATGAGCGTAGAGGGATGAGCTCCAGAGAAAATGAGAGCATGGTTGCAGATTTCAAGGCATATGCTGATCGCGGCGGCGCTGTGTTCCTCGGGGTTCAAGGCGGACGATCCTCTGAAGGTGTGGACTATCCAGGAGACGAGATGAACTCTGTTGTGATTGTAGGCGTGCCGTACGCCGAACCGACTCCGAAAGTCAAGGCCCAAATCAGCTACTTTGAGAAATGCTTTCCAGAGCTTGGGCGCGAATACGGCTACGTCATTCCAGCCATGAAAAAAGCATCCCAAGCTGCTGGGCGACCAATAAGGACTTTGGAGGACAGGGCAGCCATGATTTTTCTTGACCACCGTTTCTCAACGATTTACTGTCAACGTTTTCTGCCGTTATGGATACGTGACAACTTGAAGATTCTGCCAGACAAGGATGGAGTTATTGCAGAGGAACTTGCCGTTTTCTTCAGAAAAGGTTCTTGAATTCTGCGAAGTCAAGGGTGGTTTTCATCGGTCAGAACTGCAACTTCTTTCAGGTTCTTGTCAAGCTTGACTTTTCCCATGTTGACTATGGCAATGTCATCAGCGACTGGGGTTGAGATTTTCAGGTATTTTCTAGTGAAGTCGATTTCCTGCAGGACACCGATTCCCAGGAACTGCCTCTTGGAATTGTATAAGGCGATAAGCAGTCCTTCCTCGTTGCCCTTTCGAATCAACATGACTCTTTTCTTCGAGAATTCTTCAACTTTTTTGATGTTTTCCGGCTCAATCCAACGCCTTCTGCCTATGACAATGCAAACTCTGTCGGGCAACTCGGCGAAATGAAGCGGTTTCATCCCCAAGAGCTCATAGATTTTTCTCGCTTGCCTGACGTTTTCATGCATTTTGCCTAGGCCGAAAAGTTCGTCTCCCTCGATTTTCAGCCAATTCAGGGGAAGAGACTGAACTTTCGAATTTCTCAGATACTTGACGTACCCCAGTTCTCTTAGGTTCCTGCGCTTTTCTCTGTTTCTCTGTCCTATGGTTGAGGGCGAATCAACGAGGACGTTCTTGCATTCTCCAAAGGCGCTTAAAATGGGCGTCAGCTCGTCTTTTTGCTGGATCCAGAAAATTATGTCGGGTTCAAGTTTTCCGGTGAGTTGGATCTTGTAGTTGGCGGCGTCTTCTCCTTCAACCCAACCGTCTGTGTCTATAAGAACAACATCTGGCTCGTTGCTAAGGATTTCCTTCTTGAGTGTAGTCAGCCCTTCCACTACCTTGTCTGTGTGTCCGCTCGGTGAGGTGGTGCCTATGAAGAAGGCATCTTTCTCTTTGAGGTCGAACAGGTCCGTAACAGGCTTGGCCACAAAGGCGTAGGCAAGGGTGCACGGCGGTCCGATGTCAGACTGGCCTAAGTCTCCGTCGAGGATTGCGACTTTTCGCTTTTCGTGAAGTAGTCTGTTTATTAGGTAGGTGCAGAAGCTTGTTTTGCCAGAATCAACTGCGCCCAACACTATTGCGGTAATCGGCTTGGTTTGAAGACTTGTGAGTTCTTCATATGATTTCGCCCATGAAGCAGGAACAGTGCTTCCGTCAAACTCCTCTGCAGCTGCGTTTTCCCCGAGTGATATGGCAAACACGGCTGTTTCTTCCACCGCAAATGGCAGCCTTTTTCCTTCACGTATGACAACCCTGCTTGCATTTCTCAACAAGGCGCCAAAAACCTCTGCCTTCCCCGAAGTCAATGTGACAGAAGCTGGGCCGTCAACGATGAGGGTCTTGCCTTTCTCAACTGTTCGGTTCATTTGTCTTTCTCCGTTGGAACTTATGTCCGCTTCTTCCAGCTATTCTTATTGCTGACACGATGTCTCTCAATCCTCTTCTATGTTTCGTTTCATTCAAATTGCGGTTTGTTCCTGCTTCGCTCACGCTTTCCAACACTACGTTGGGAGGTAATGCTTTATCCAAACCTCTTAAGAGTTTCTCTTTGCACGCTGGGACTCCGTCGCCGATTTTCACGGAAACGTAGTCTGTTGGCACGTTCTTAAGATTCTTCAGAATATTCTTCACCTTGTCTGTTGTCTCTTTAGCGCTGAAACAGTTGGCTGTTTCAATGATTTTTCCATCTGCCAGAACTGCCACGCCGAAGACTTCACCGGGGTCTATGCCTATGACTATCTTTTCAAAATATTCCTTGCCCTGAACTATCTGCAACGCTTCGCTTGCAAGCGTCTCAGGCTCCACTTCATTCTGATAAACTAAAACCCTATCATGGTTCACCAAGCATCGCTCTTTCTGCGTGGTTATAACTACCTTGATCTCTGCAGGGATGGACTCAGCTGGAGTTAAGCTTAGGAAAGGTACCCCTCTCTTTCTCAACTCGTTAACAATCATGTAGTAAGCTTTTCCCGAAACGGTCGCCACAGCAATCTCCGCTTTCATACACGTTTCCTATTCATGTTGATGTTTAGGGGCAAAACAGATTATTAGTTTCGCGGTTTATATCTGTTGATGTGCATGGCTGTGCTGCAGACAATCCCAACTGGCTGCGACAGAATTGACCAGAATCTAGGCGGAGGCATACAGATTGGAAGCGTGAGCCTCATCTATGGCGAGGCGGAAACAGGAAAGACTACCTTGGCAATGCAGTGCGCCGTGAACTGTGCAAGACAAGGATACAAGACATTGTTCGTGGATTGTGACAACACGTTTTCAGTTCGAAGACTCTCTCAGATTGCTTCTGACAAGTTCAAGGAAGTTGCTGAGTTGATAATTCTGATGAAGCCCAATGACTTTCACGAACAAGGAGTAGTCGTTGATCGGGTTACCGACTACCTGACTAAGAATTTCGCACTAGTGGTCTTCGACACTATCACATCCCTCTACCGTCTTAGTGTAGGCGAGTCTGCCTCGAAAACGTTTGAAATGAATCGAGAGCTGAACAGGCAGTTGGCGGTTTTGGCGCAGGTTGCCAGGACGCAGAAGGTCGCAGTTTTGATAACAAGTCAAGTTCACAGCGCCTTAAACAGGGTTCCTGTCAGTGTGCAGCCTGTGGCGACGAGGGTCTTGAAGTTTTGGGCCGATACGGTGATTGCCATAAATCCCACTGAAAATCCGCAGACAGTCAGGGCAGTTCTGGAGAAAAACCCGAGGAAACTTCAAGCCATAACCTGTGACTTAAAAATAGAAGAAAAGGGAATGCATGAGTATCCGATGCGCTAATGGAGCCTGCAAAGATGGAGATTGTTCAGTTGGCAATTGAAGCATTGAAGTTCATATTCCCCGCCTATTGCGCGAACGCCGTGCCAGTGATTGCGGGCGGCGGTCTTCCGATTGATTTGGGCAACAATTTTCTCGATGGGAAACCGATATTCGGAATTAACAAAACCTTCCGAGGCTTCCTCGTCGGATTGGCTGTTGGAACGGCTGTGGGTTTAGTGGAGAGTATAGCATTCGGGTATCGCCTCGAGTTTGGCTTGCTGTTGTCTTTAGGAGCGTTGTTTGGGGACTTGGCGGGAGCTTTTGTGAAGAGAAGATTCAGTATCCGTCCCGGAGACATGTTGCCGGTTGTTGACCAAGTCGACTTCATAATAGGCGCGATTGTGTTTTCGCTTCCTCTTTCATTGCAGTTCGAGTCTTGGCAGCTTTTTGCAGCTGTCCTAGTAATTACTCCTCCAATTCATCTGCTGACAAACTTCGCTGCCTACAAGCTGGGTTTAAAAAATAATCCGTGGTAGGATTCTATCCGCCCACTTTGAGTCGGATCGTAGCTTCGAGGAATATGTAGGCTATCAGCAGAAGGATGATTCCCACTATGAACATCATGTATGCTTGTCTCGGCTTGTAAGCGTATTTTGTGCTTTGGTACATGACTATCAGCCCGATGATGCCGAAAGAGTAGAGTATCGTGGCGACCATGCTGTCGGATATGAACTGCTCGGAGAGCTGCGGATAAAGGAAAATAAATCTTCCTCCGTAGTAAACGGCGGGCAGCGGCTTCATTGCTATGTCGTATAGGCCTCCTCCGAACAGGAACACTGCAAAGGCGATCGCAAGAGTTGAAACGATGAGGGTTGAAGGTTTTGCTGTCGAAATTCTATTGTAGAGCCTATTTAGCGAGAAGGATAGTGAAGAGATTCTTTTCTTAGTTGCTCGTGCCATCTTGTTTTTCTCCGCTTTTAATCATGGACTCAGCCACTTCCCGAGCCCATTCGCCTGTTAAAGGATTCTTGACAATCTCACTTAAATACTCTTTCCAAGAGATCTGCATTGCCTTTTGCCAAACCTTGTACTTTTCGATTGCGTTTTCATAGGCTTTCATGTGCAACTCGCAGTAGCCGTTTTCCCGGGCTTCTCTGCTACATGCTTTACATTTCAATCCCTTTTCTCCCTTCCTTCTTTCAGTGGGCACCGTGGATTGAAACATATAGTCCACGGACGTCTTCCTCTTGCTAATACTTGCACTGTGGGCCAACCGCATCCGCGACAGTTCTTCGCGAGCGGTTTTATGACGCCTCGTTGCGGGAGCGGGAATGATGTTTTGCACAGTCCTTTGAAGAAGTTTGTGCAGCCGACGAAGCGTTTCCCCGTTTTCCGTGAATACAGCACCGTCAATTGTCCAGTCTTGCATACCGGGCAGGCCCCAATGGTTCTTTCGTCTGTTCTCGATTTTCTAATTGCTTCGCTTAATTGCTCACCGATCACTTTCTGGTTCTCTTTCAGCTTTTCAATCACTGGCTTGAGGGTTTCCAGAGCTTCCGCCAGAACTTTCTCTTTCTTTTGGTTGTTTGTCTGGATTCTGTTCATTTTTTCTTCCAGTTCTCTTGTGAACTTTATCGAAACGACAGTTGGACAGTATCTTTCCATGACTTCTAGAACCTCAAGGCCGAGGTCGGTTGCAGTCAATTTTTCGCCTTGAACGTATTTCCTGTCGTAGAGCGTCTGTATTGTTTCCGCCCTTGTTGCCTTTGTGCCGATTTTCGTTTCTTCCATTTTTCTGAGTATGGTGCTTGGATTGTATCGTGGTGGGGGCTTGGTGAACTTGTTGATTAGTATCATCTTCTTGACAGTGACTGTTTGCCCTTCTTCCGTCGGAGGCAGAATCATCTCTTCCGACCTCACGTAGGGCTCGTAGAAGTGCATCCACCCCTCCTTGAGGATTCGCCTCCCGTTCAAGAGGAAACGGTGTCCGTTGATGTTGATGTGGGTTTTCATGCTTTGCTTTAGTGCTGGCTCGCTAAAGACGGCCATGAACCTTCGGATGACGAGGTCCCAAATGCGCCTTTCAGAATCTTCGAGAACTCTCGCTGGCAGGTCTCCAGTAGGATAAATAGCAGGGTGCGCAGGATCTTCCCTGTTTCCTTCTCTCGGCTTCAGTTCTGGGTATGCGAGAAGTCTTGCGGTGAGACTTCGGTATTGGGAGGCTTTGCTCAGGTCTTTCAGTATTGTTTCGTAGTTTATCGCTGGCGGAAGTTTTTGGCTGCTGGTTCTCGGGTAAGAAATCAGAGCGTCTAGGTATAGACGCTGGGCGACTTTGGACGTGCGACTTGGCGTATATCCAAAGAGGTTGTAGGCTTCGCTTTGAAGGGTGCCCAAGTCAAATGGCGGCGGCGGCGGTTGCTGAAATTGCTTAACCTCAATTCTCTCGATCTTTCCATCTTTGTTCTCACAGGCGTTCAGAATGGTGTCTGCTTCATGTTTGGTTTCGATTTTCTCCTTTTCGTATTGGGCTTCAAAAACCTTTCCGTTTATTTTGACTTCCGCTGTGATCTCCCAGTATGGTGTGGGCACGAAGCTTCTGATGGCCTTTTCTCGTACTGCAACGAATTTCAGAGTGGGTCCTTGCACTCTTCCTGTGCTCAGCGTCGTATATTTTCCACTCCAGTCCTTTGCGGCCGCTGTTAGGGCTCGTGAAAGGTTTATGCCGAAAAGCCAGTCAACCTCGTGTCTGGCGAGTCCAGCCTCGATGAGTGCGAAATCCAGATGTGGCAACGGTTCAGCATACGATTTTTCCAGTTCCTCTCTGGTTAGTGTGGAGTATTTCATGCGTTTTGACATTTGATCTTTGCCGTCGCACGCGTATCTCAATACGGAATATCCGATAATGCTTCCCTCAATGTCATAGTCACATGCGTCAATGAACACATCAGCGTTTTTTGCCAATTTTGCAATGGCCTCGATCCAAGTGCGGACTTGGCTTGCGCCTCTTTCGGCAATGTATCTTGGCACCCACTTGAAATCGAAAACTGGGTACTGGCTTCTTCCATTTTTTTCTTCGGCAACCGTATACAGGTGGCCCAGCGCCGAGACAACAACAATCTCTCTATCCCGTTCTGCCACGTAATAGGGCACACCCTTTTCTTCCATTTTCTTTGGCTTTTCTCTCATGTCAAGCGCCAAGGCTATTCTGTAAGCAGCATCAGGCTTTTCAGTAATGACAAATGTGTACTTTTTCATGCGAGTACAAGCCACATTAGCTCAGTGGGGAATTGCTTCTCAGAAATAAGCAATGCGGGCTGAATTAAGAGTTTGTGCCACAAACGCACACAGTAAGATGACGGGTCTCTGAAGCTGCCTAACCCTCCTTAAATAGTTTGAGCTCTGCGAAGCCGTGAGCCTGATTGGCTTTCTTGAGGGATTCTGGCTGGTTGGCTGAGTACGTTCTTAGTTTTTTTATCGGATAATCGTGTCGCGGGAGTGTTTCGCTCCTGCAGCGTTGTCTGCTCGGCGTTTTGGTTGAGCAATCAATAAATATGTCATGGCTCTCTACTTTCCTTACTACCCAGTGGAGTGTATTGTTGTGCCTCAACGCGTTGTGTGTCAAGGCTGTGGACATATTTTGCATCAAGGTGCCGAATTGAAGCCTCCTGATGAGGTTCTGCACCAGCACGATTGGAAATGCCCAAAATGTGGGAAGAAACTTGCGCTTATACCTATCAACGTAGACGTGAAACCCATAAGGTAGGCTTTTTGAGGGGAAAGGGTTCGATGGAGAAGACTCGCAGAACCCAACTTTACGACGTGCATCGGCAGACAGCAAAGTTGACGGTGTTTTTTGGTTTTGAAATGCCGCTTTGGTACAAGGGCATACTACCTGAGCATTTGGCGGTTCGCAACGGCGTTGGTATCTTCGACATTTCGCACATGGGGCGGGTTATGGTCATAGGCGCTGATTCTGAGCGCTTTCTGAACTATGTTATTACAAACGATGTCTCTGCTCTGTCGCCTAACGGAGCGCAATACTCAGTAATGTGCAGCGAGAAAGGCGGCATACTAGACGACTTCGTCGTGTACCGCTTGGAAACCGCAAAGTTCTTGGTGGTTTTCAACGCAAGCAACCGAGAAAAAGACTATAACTGGCTGGTCAAAAATGCTACAGGCTTTGATGTGAAAATCGATGACGTTTCAGACGAAGTGTCAATGTTCGCGGTCCAAGGCCCAAACGCTGAGAAAACTCTGCAACTAATCTTCACTGAAGACCTCAGCAAGATTGGGCGGTTCAAATGTGCTCATTCGCGCTTGGCAAATGTAGAGGTTTTTCTGTCTAGGACGGGCTACACAGGCGAGGACGGCTTTGAGATTTTTATCTGGAATGCCTCACTGGCAAGACCTGACAACGCGGTGAAACTGTGGAACAGCATTCTTGAGGTAGGCAAAGCCTTTGGAATAGAACCATGCGGGCTGGGTGCAAGAGACACTTTAAGGCTTGAGGCTGGACTGTGCCTCTACGGGAATGACATGGATGAAAACACGACCCCGCTAGAGGCAGGCTTGGGCTTCGTGGT
>JALHSY010000171.1 GCA_022865455.1 Candidatus Bathyarchaeota archaeon | reverse complement strand
TTCAATGCTTGCACTAGGTTCCTGCAACGAGCAGCTGTTCTTTTTGAGTTGGCTCCGTCTCTTTCGAAAAGTAGGGTTTCCCAAAGATCAAAAGTGACCGCTTTAATGGACGACTTGCCTGCGTTCAAGATGACGAACCTGCTGCATAGCAGTATGACGGTGACAGACAATTATCTCTTTCAGTTTTCGGGGACTTTTTCCGCCTTTTCAGGGTGAAGAGCATCGCGGCTGAGGAAGGTGTCAGAAGCTTGAAGTTTCATGGGGGTGGCCTTTTCTGGGCGTACTGGTATCTTCTCGGTTTTCCTTCTCTTGTCAGAATCCCGTCTTTGACTAAGTCAATCAGTGCGTGAGCTACAGCTGTGCGGTCGTAGTGGAATCCTTTTCTTGCCAACTCGCTGTGCACTCCGCCCAGGCCCTTGGCGGCTGCGAACCAGCCTTCTTCCCATAGCTTCTGAATTATTCCCTTGCAGGTTTCGGCGCGTGGCGGTGGTGCTGCCCTTTCGGTTATGAATGGTGTTTCCTTCAGTTTTTCTGTGACTGCGGAGAGGATTTTGTCAACGGTCGGCTGCAGTTGGTCTTCTTGGCAGTCTATTTCGAATTCTATTTGTCCCACTTTCATCTTGACATGTATTGGGGGCTTCGTTTCCTTTTCCGTCAACGTTTCACCCTGTTGATTATTGTATTGCGCATCTTGTTCATGCACAACACTTAAATATCTCTTCCTTAAGCAATTGGCTATTGGTGAATCTTGGTGATTGCACAACACACTATTACAACAACACCAAAATATAACTTTCCACATCCCGCCATGGACACAACGTTGCCCCATCGATTTATAGAGTTGAGCCTGTACTCCTTGAAGCATGTGCAGAACCAGCCTTTTCAACTAAATCAGCAAAGCTTTCAACAAGTCGGCACTCCGGAGATGCATCCGCAGACACTTCAACTGAGAACGCAGCCAATACTCTTGAAGCCAAGACGCGAAGAAAGCATAGTTGCCGCTGTGGACACTTCAACAATAAGGATCGGAGAAACAAGCGCAGGCATGTTAATCGCAGTCAGAGGCGCGAACGTTTGGAAGCAAAACAGAAACTATAGATACATGAGATTTGGTCCCTTCATATTCCACTTAACAGAAGAAAACAAAAACGATGTGTATGCCGTCCTGCAAAGGGCATGTTTTGAAACGCCGCGTGGAGACTCGCACGGCAGCTTTCCGAACATTCTCCAGATGCCTATGAGAATGGCAAGTCTGCTTGAGAGATGGTTGCAAGCAATGCTTTCGAGAACGATTAGCAGTGGGGAGATTCTTTTCGATGGGTCACTAACCTCTGGAACTGGTGACGCGCCGACGAGTCTCATCAGGGAGATTCTGGCCAACGCGCGAAAAAGAAACAGCGTTGTTCTGGCATTTTCGAAGATGACAAACCTGAGAGTCAACGGGCAACTCATCACTGACTTGTCGTTCGAGCACAAGCCGCCTTACTTGCTTGAGGCAATTGGCATGAGACCGAAGCCACCTATGATTCTGCTAGGCGATGTCTTCGTGGCCAAGTTGACCAAGGGAAGCTACGCGTTTAGACTTGACATTGACAGGGAAGTTGCCGTTGAACAGAAAATTGAGGCGGTTGAGAAGCTTCTGGGCAATGATTTGGTTTCACAGAGTTACCCTGAAACCTTGAGACTGGCGCACATACTCTGCACCTTCACTGCTAATGAAGTGATTGCCATGCAACATTTTGTCACGAGGAGATGCGGGCTCAGACTCGTCAACAGGCCGGACATGCATAAACTTCTGTTCGGTCCGTTTGGGAGAGGTGAATACTGCTCATGAAACTTTACAAGAAGGAAGGCAACATCATTCACATTCTGAGTTTTCCAAATGAAACTGTGGAGAAAGGCGATTATCTGCTTGTCGAAGATTCTGAGGCAGCGAAAGCGTTGATTGTGCAGGTGATCGATGTGCAGTTTGCGAATATTCCAGGCGTCTTCGAAGAGTTGCTACGCAGTATGCCCGACGGTGGAGAACTGATGCAGGGTGAGGATTTCGACCCGCTTGAGATTGCGCCTCACATAACGTATATCCAAGATGCCAGCCTCGTAGTCTGCAAGATACGCGCCACGGTAGAAAATGACAGCCTGAGTTCGACTAGTTCGTGGCTTCCCTCACGGTCGAGATCGACGATAAAGAAGTTGCCGCTGCCTGCGCTTCTCAAACTTGCCAATATTGAAGGGAAACTGCCGATAGTCTTGGGCGGTACAAAAGATTCCTCGTTGTTGACGATTGATGCTTCATCCTTGGACGGCAGATTGAACATCATAACAGGAAAGAAGGAGACGGGGAAGTCCCACTTGTCCAAGCTCTTGATGGTTAACCTGATGCAGTACAAGGCTACCGTTGTTGTTTTTGACTTGAACGGTGAGTACCTGAGTCTTGGAATGACGGGTGATGGGAAGAGAAACGGATATTACGATAAGATTCACGTTTTGACGCCTTCTCAGAACTTCAAAATAGCCTTAAAACAGCTGAACCTGCACGTTTTGCTGGGCATGCTTATTCATGCGCTCCATCTGCCCGGAACGTCGGCGCGTGAGTTCCGGCGCATTTGGCTGTCGTTGAAGGAGAGGGACTGTCTGACTTTGCAGGAGCTAGGTGAGGCTATAAGGAATTGGCAATGCAACCAGCATGTTCGGGATGCACTGTTTTCTCGCTATCACTCCTTGGTCAATTCAGGCTTCTTCACGGACAATGTGGCTGAAGCCACGGTGATAGAGGAGTTTCTGTTTAAGACTAGGGAGCAGGGTGGGGCCATCGTTATAAACCTGCGGAACACGTCTGCGACCGATCGCCAACTGGTTGTGGAGTATGTGCTTGGGAAGCTTGTTGAGTTGCTGACAAGTTGGAAGCTCAAAGCCATTTTTCTCTTCGCTGAAGAGGCGCATCTCTACTTGCGTGAGACTTATTGGGACGACATTGTAACCCGCATGCGGCACTTTGGGATATTTACTACGTTCATCACTAACCAGCCGGATACTATTCGTGAGAATATTTACCGTCAAGCTGACAACATTTTCCTCTTCAACTTCACGAATGAACATGACTTGGATGTGGTCTCAAGAGCAGCCAGAGTGGACGCGGAAACTGTAAGATCGATCGCCCGAGACTTGCCTCCACATTATTGTTTGGCGCTCGGAAAAGTTGTGAGGGACTTCCCAATCGTGGCCAAGGTCAAGGCCTTAGACGTCAAGACCATGGGAGAGACAAGACTATTCTTTAAAGACTAGATCTTGGTTCCCTTCTACTGGTTTCAGGTTTCTTGCCGATGCTGGTTCTGAATCATGGTACTCTCAGTTTCTGTTCTTCCTGAGTGACTATGGTCGCGAAAATCTCGGACAGCTGCTTTGGTGGCTTGCCGTTTCTTGTGAACAGTCTTGTGAACTCTTCTGCCGTGCAGTTTATGTCGTATTTTATTGTAATGTAGGTGCCTACTAGGTTGATGACGGCCTCGGCGCCTTCTCCCAGAACCTCCTTGAGTCCGTTGTAGAAGATTTTGGGATTTTCTATGAGCACTTCATAAGGGTCTTTGCCGAATTTCTGTTTGAGGTGGAAGGATATGATTACGTGGAAGGTTGCGCCTAAGCTTGCTGCTGTGGCCTCCTCAAAGATTTTCTGGGCCACCTTGTGTAGCCAGACATTCTTCTCTTCATTCATGGATGATTACACTCTCTCTGTTGATATCGCTGTTCCCTGTTCCGTTTTGGC
>JALHSY010000170.1 GCA_022865455.1 Candidatus Bathyarchaeota archaeon | reverse complement strand
CGAGGTTATTGTAGAAACGGATGTACAGAGTTCCTGATTCGCCGGCAGCATACTCCGCCTTGTCAGTCCAGACTGTGACTTGAGGAGGCTCGTCTGCATGGGCTAGGGTCGTTACCATGAGCATTGAAACCGCTATCAAGAGTAAAACGAACACTTTCTTATTCATCCTGTCACCTAACGTCTCATCTCTGAGGAAGGCTATTTAAAACTTGCCACCAGCACCCACTGCTTCACGAACCGCGTTTTTCATCACGTTCGCTGGCGCATCCGACCTTATCCCCCTGGTATTGAAATGCGTTAGCAGTGCGTGATAGCCTCCTCCTTTCAATGTTTCAGCAACCTTCTTGACCGGAGGGACAGGAAGGCTCAATGCATCACACAACTTGTCAACCACGTAGTACGTGATCGGAGCATCAATCTCACTTCTGATCAGCGACAACGTTTTTTCAATTCTATTAGCAAGCCTGAGCCTCCTGCGCTTGACCTCTTCTTCCATCAATTCGCAGAATCTCTTGTCAAGTATCCTCCCAACCCACAGCGGACCAGCAATGCTGAGTTTTGAACCGCATTCGTCACATTTCCCGTCATTTTTGATGAAGGAATGCAGTCTTGCAGTTTCTCGGTGAAAGCACTCGAAACAGTGCAGGATGTAGCCCATGTTTCTGAGGCTTTCATCGGCTTTCTTGGCGCCGTATTCCATGGTCGCGTAGACTCTTACGTAATGGTCTGAGCTGTGGCTGAATACAACGTTTATGCCTATGTCACGTTTCGCCGCTGTTGCAGCTAGACATCCTGCTAGAAGCCTGACGGCCAGTTCGTGGCAATATTCAGTGCGCAGAGGCTTGCCGCCGTATTTCCTGATGCATGCCTTCGGATGAACACCGCACAAAGGGGCCATGTCTGTCGCCGTTGAAGCTAAGAAGCCACTGTTGCGAAGAGCTCGTATTGAGGAATCAAGATACGGCACAGGAGAGCCGAACGGGTCTAAGTCAATAGCATCAAATCTCCTGTGTGGCGCGCTGTAATCGCTGAGAAGAGCGTTTGCCTCCTTGTGCTCGGCAGTGACAAGCTTATCAAGCCCGTTAATCTCAACATTGCGGCTGGCAAGCTCCGACGCTTTCGCACTGATGTCAGTCATGACAACTTTCTTTACGCCTTTCACTTCAGCCGCAAAACGCACGCCCATCGCGCCGCAGCCGGCAAGCGGCTCGCAGACAACGATTTCACGACTCACTGTTCGTTGGTAAGCCTGCAACGCCAAGACTGCGATGTCACGGTTCAGCTCCATGACTGGATTGTAGAAAACGGGAGCCTTTGAAGGCGCGTATTCTGAAGGCGATTTCACGAAAGCCTTGAGCTTGGGGACAAGGAGTTTGACGTTTCCTTCTTTCACGATTTCAGTTGGAAAATCTGTCTTTGAGCTTGATTCTTCCATCGCTTGGCTGTCCCCGTTCACGGCTATGACAAAACCATTTTAGGGAAATATTAGACTTCTGGTATGGGGAGACTGCTTGCCGAAACGGATAATGTTGCTTACGGGAAGCCCAGGTGTTGGAAAGACAACTGTCTTGCTAAGAGTTGTTGAAGGCTTGAAAGCCAAGGGGTACAAGGTCGGCGGGATGGCGAGCCGAGAAGTACGCTCACGTGGAACTCGCGTAGGCTTTGAGGTTTTGGATTTGAGTAGTGGTCGAAGAGGGTGGCTTGCCTATGTGAACCAGAAGTCAGGTCCGCCCGTTGG